>JAESUE010000296.1 GCA_016763235.1 Pseudomonadales bacterium | reverse complement strand
TAAATGATTATTTTTTAACGCTGTTATGCACGAATTTGAGCGTGAGCTGAGGTGTTACCCATGAGTTTAAGCCGTGTAAGGCTACTTATACCCGTAGTGATACCGATTACAGCTTTATTAGTACGTCTATATCTTCTCAGGCTTCGTTGTTCCGTCTTGCATAGGATATATGCTGCGTTGTAACGCCATGCCGGTGAAAAAATAGGCGCGCTTCTGACGCCACTATCTATAACGCTATGGGTATCGTATCAAGGGAGGGATTTTAGAGGACTTATCGAAACAAAACCACCTCGGGTGCTAGGGGGTGTCTGTTTTCGATGTCTATTCCAAGGTGTTGTGGATAACGAAATCGCCAGGGTTTTGTTCTACCATTTCATCGGGTGTGATGATCTGAATGTGGTGTTTATTGATGTCCATGAAATCGGCGGAAAGAATGAGCTTTCTTCCTTCGATGTTGTAGACTTCGGCCGATGTGACAGCCACAAAATTACTTTCTGAACGAATATAGTCGGTTAGGCGAACGCCGGGGACAATGTTGAGGCTACATTTGATGCGGTACATGTCTGTTAATATAACAACGCATGCTTTGGCGGTATCAGATCCTGGTTTCATGGTTTAGCCCTAGGTTAAATGCAAAGGAGTGTTGAGCTCTGCATAGAGTTGTTAACAAAAAATTATTATAGTTGTAACTGCTTGCTCTGCCCGTTTTCTGGGTTTTTTGTCAGGGTTGATTAGATTTTTCATGGTGTAACACCTCAGCGAACTCTATAACTGTTCAGATTGCCTTCAAATTTGAGCAGAACAAGGCGAAAAATGTGAGTTTATATAGTTGAATGATCATTTTTAACGCTGTTATGCACGAATTTGAGCGTGAGCTGAGGTGTTGCTTCATGGTTTGATTAGTCTGTGCCTCCATTCCGGTTCTTTTCCTATCGGTATATACTAGGGAACCTTTGAACAAGTCATGAACTCACGTCTTTAGGCATTAAACGCCCAGCGACTGCAAAGCATATAAATGTTGGCATGTGAAAGTGACTTTTTATTGGTACTCTCAAAGTATCTTGCGTATAACCCTTATGGATATCTTTTGATCCAGCGTGGTGCCTAGTGCTTCTACTAAACCTCTACAAGGGAGTTTTTCTGCCTTACTATGAAAAAAGCACAGCAACCTATTTATCGTGTAATATTTTTAAATCAAGGGTCTGTTTACGAGATGTATGTAAAGCAGATCTACCAGAGTGAACTTTACGGTTTTATTGAGGTTGAGGAGTTTGTTTTTGGAGAACGAAGCCAAGTAGTTGTTGATCCCTCCGAGGAAAAGCTTAAAGCGGAGTTCGACGGCGTTTTACGAAGCTTTATTCCCGTGGGAGCAATCATTCGTATTGATGAAGTGAAACAGGAAGGTGTGGCGAAGGTGGTTAATTCCGGTGGTAAAGTCACTCCCTTTCCGATTAATATTTCCCCGCCCCCCAAGCGATAGAGGGCGATAACTCCAGGTCTTTAAGGCCCTATTGCTAGACAGTTAATCCTGAAGCAATGGGGTTTTTCTAACGTCGGTAACTGATTTTTCTTTGCAAGTCCCTTCCCTGGCGAATTGCACGAAGCGTTAGCCATAGAAAAAATACAAACACGCCTAAGGTATATCCCTCCATTTCTGAATCCTTAGCCCAGCGCGCCCAGAAAAAACCACCGCCACTTGCAAGGGTGAAAATGCTGTACATCAGCTGCTGTCCTAGGCAATAGATAAGATTAATACTCTCCTTCCAGCCGAATATTTGTAGTTGTAGGTCACCTTGGTTTGCGCTTTTAAGAACAGTATGCAGTTCTTTTGGCGTTAAGGCGATGGCGGTAGCGGTGTCTATAACTGAATCAGTCAGCAATTTCCCCCATTCACTGCGGGTGTCGGCAGCCAGTGCTTTGAGGTAAGGTTTGATGATCGGCGCGGGGTGAAGGTCGGGTGCCAGGTCAGTGGCTAAGCCGACCAGCAAAGCGAGCGTGCGATGCAATAATACCCAGTCCATCGGGACTTGGAATGAGGAAATCAGTTCGCCGGTGCTGATTCCTAACTTGGTGAAATCAAAGATGCTTGTCCAATCACCGCTCATCTCGTTCATGATATGTTCAAGGGTCAAGTCCTCGAGATGACTCCGAGTGTGTAGTCGCTGCTGGTATAACTCTATGAGTTTCAGTAGCGTTTCGTCTTCCCCAAAGGGGGTAATAAACCCCATGCTGCGTAAAATCGAGATGAGTTTTTTATTGTCCTGCTGGATTTCCGCATTGAGCAACATGGGAATCCCCTCTTTCATAGAAGGGGAGAGGCTTGCAACTGCTCCAAAGTCGATAAATACAGGTGTTCCATCCTGTTGAATTAGAAAATTTCCTGGGTGGGGGTCTGCGTGATATAAGCCATGCTTAATAAACATCTCACAATAGGCTGTTAAAATTTTTCTGGCGAGGGTTTCTTTATCTATGCCAAATTTTTCGAGCGCTCTGATATTTGTTGGTTTAACGCCATTGATAAATTCCGTAGCAATAATATGCTTGGTGCAATACTTATCGTAGGTTTTTGGGAATTTTACCTCTTTATTTCCTTGGAAATTCTTGCTTATTTTTTTGAGGTTAGTGGCTTCCTGTGTAAAGTCCAGCTCTTCCAAGATCATTGCGTGAATTTGGCTGTGATAGCTAAGAAGCCCGCGTACCCCCATTACAATGTTGATTAAGGTAAGTATGCGTTTAAATGTTTTTAAATCCTGCTGGGCGGTGTGCTCGATGTCAATATGCTGGACTTTAAGGGCAATATTCTCCCCGCTTTTAAGGGTGGCTTCGTGAACCTGTGCCAGAGAAGCGCTAGCAATCGGTTGTGGATTAAAATATTCAAAAAGCTCTTCGGGTGGTGCGCCAAGCTCTGATGTAATTCGTTGTCGAATTTGTGACGGGGAACTGGCGGGAATATGATCCTGAAGAGATTCAAGTTCTTGTCTAAACTCTGCGGGTAAAAAACTCCCCATCATGCTGATGAGCTGACCTACTTTAATAAAAAGCCCTTTCGCTTCGATAATAGCTTCTTTGACGCGGCGGGCATTCTTTACTATGACTAAAGTAAGGTGTTTGTTGCGCCATTTGTCGCCAAGAATCTGGGAAAGAATTTTAAATTTAATGAAACTTCCCATAACAAGGAAAGTTATCCAGTAGATTTTAAGAGATCGGCTTCGCTCATAGCTTGTTTTGATCGGTTTGTTTTCTTGGGCTGAGTGATCAGTTTGAGATGGCATTTCCTTCATCCTGATAAGTGGTTTTTTGACGTAAGCTGAATCGTTACCATTTATTTTTATTCGGGGTTAATTTGAAAAACTCTGATTAGTCACAATATTACAGTTATCACCTAGAGAGAGGTTAGAAGATGATTACGCTTGCTGTTGATATTCTTGGGGAACAACATATTGTGGCGGTATTGCCTGGGGATGAAGATGAGGCTCCTTCTCTTCGTCCGCGCCAGCTTAGTGTACTTTACGATGAGTATATTCGTTTAGGAAGAACGCTTACTGAGTACGAGGCTTCCCAACTTATCGTTATTGCCGAAATAGTTCATTAGAAAACGGATTGTTATTTTGTAACAGCTCAGCTCACGCTCAAATTCGTGCATAACAGCGTTAAAAAATGACCATTTAACCCTATAAACGCACATTTTTCGCCTTGTTCTGCTCAAATTTGAACACAATCTGAACAGTTGCAGCGTTCGCTGAGGTGTTACGTTATTTTGATATAAAAATACCGCCTTCTTCGGGGGAGGGGTTTATTTTCGATTATGCCACATCGATAAAAGCAACCATGCGCTGCCAAGATTAGCAGTTATAAACCCCATCATGCCAAAAAAGGGCAGGCCAAATAGCATTGGCCCAGCATCAACGGTCATAACGATGGATGACCCTACAATTAAAGCGGCGACAATGAGACCAATGACGACTCTATTGGCGGTGCTCTCAACGCGATGGCTAAACTCTTCAAGCTGGTCCACGTTGATATTGATGGGGATATAACCCCTGCGCATTAGAATAAGCATCCTGCGTAGGTCTCGTGGAAGATCTCCTATGAGTCCTCCCAGCTCGGTGAGTGACCCTAAACTTTTGCGGAAAACCGACTCTGGTGAATAGCGATGTAGCACGGCTCGGCGAATAAAGGGTTCAGCTTCTTTTATCAAGTCAAAGTCGGGGTTCAGGTTTTTCCCAAGCCCTTCGAGGATCATGACTGATTTAATGAGCAGGGTAAGGTCAGGTGGCATCGTCAGCGCGTGGTTTCTAGCCAGCGTTGTTAACTGATGTAGAACGATACCTATCTCAATTTGGGCCAGGTTAACGCCATCATATTCCTCAAGCAGTGCGTCAATGTCAGAGGTGAGCCCTTCCATATCAATATCGGCATCTCCCGCCCACTCTATCAGGACATCAACGATAGGACGGCTATTCATCGATACTGCGCCCTGTAGAAGTTTAGAAAGCTCCTTGCGACGCTGATCTGAAAGGCTGCCAACCAAGCCGAAGTCAATTAATGCAAGCTTGTTGTCTGCTAGGTAGAAAAAATTCCCCGGGTGAGGGTCAGCATGGAAGAAACCATCTTCCAAGGCCATCTTCAGAAAGGCGTCCACACCACGTACAGCGAGTATTTTCCGATCGAGACCTGCTGCATCAATGCCTTTGAGGTCATTGGCGGGAATACCCTTGATATATTCCTGAACAGAAACCAATGGAGACGTATAGTCCCAGTAGATTTCAGGAATGACTACGTAGTCGGTGTTATGAAAGTTTCCACGAATTCGGTCTGATGCTCGGGCTTCTCGTGTAAAATCGAGCTCTCTACGCATGGATGTGGCGAAGCGGCGAACGACTTGTTTTGGCGTAAAACGCTGTAAAGAAGGGATGCCGCTTTCGGCAGCCTCGGCAAGAAACAGCATAATTCGGAGGTCTGACTCGATGCTTTGTCTGATATTCGGTCGTTGAACCTTCAGCACAACATCTTTGCCTTGGTAAACGGCGCGATGAACTTGAGCAATAGAACCAGCCGCTAAGGGGCTTGTTTCTATCGAGTCAAATATTTCTAATATCGGGGCTGGTAAAGACTGCTTTAATATAGGCTCTATGGCAGAAAAGGGCAGGGGTGATACATTGGTTTGTAGTTTCTCAAAGGCTTCAATCCACTCTTTGCTGAACAGGTCGACGCGGGTAGAAAGTAGTTGTCCCAGCTTAACAAACGTTGGCCCCATCTCCTGAAGTGCCGCAATAGCCCGATCGGGGGCGCTTAAGTTTTCATCTATCTGTGGTTTTGGAAACGGCAAAAGACTGGTGGGGCCTATCCCCAGCCTTTGAGTGAAGTCTGCATAGCCATATTTGATCATTATTGACGCAATATCATTGGCTCGTTTTATATCGCGTGTTGCCTTTAGGCCGCGTCCAAGACTTTTTAGTTTCGTGGTAAAATCCAAACAAAATCTCCAATGTAAAAGATACAGATATGCCGTGCCTAAAAGTGTGGTTGATAGTATCACGCTTGAGAACATCGGTATTACCATGATCTCGTACAGCATCTATCTCATTGATATTATGTATTATTATTACTAGTAGCTTGATGAACCTTTGTTGTATTACAGGGTGTCCCGTTGAGCCACTAAATACCTAGTGGCTTTTTATGTTTCCGCGATGTAACAGGTCACTAACGTTTATTATCAGAGGGATAACGTTTTTACGTACGTTTTTGTTTTTTTGAGACTATTCTTACAGGAGTTCTTTATTAGAGAGGCTGTTATATCAGCCTGGCGTTGAGATGATTTGTAAAGGGTTCAAAATATGAGAAAGTATATTCACGGGTTTATTCTATCAGCACTTCTGGCAGCGCCGGTTATAGCATTGGGGGCGGGTGAATACACGGGTGAGCGAAATTCTTTTGGTCGATTCCATGGACAGGGAACCTATGCCAC
>JAESUE010000295.1 GCA_016763235.1 Pseudomonadales bacterium | reverse complement strand
GAATACGTTTTTTACTGTGATCATTAGCTTTACGGGTCACCACCGCGTTGGCGCGCAAGCTGAACGCACAAGAGTCACCCACGTTAAGTTGAGGAGCGAAGGGTTTGGTTTGAACCTGTAAAAACTCCGGCGGATTCTCCGGTTCGCGCGCCGATAGCAGATAGTAGAATGGCACACGCTCGCTATCTTCTCTGCGATAGAGGAAATCCCGGTCGGCATCTGCGTCCTGTGGCATCAGATTCCAGATCATCTGGTGTTCGTAAAACAGTTTGCGGTGTTGGGTCAGCGCCTTAACCATTTCCGCGCGATGTACTGGGGAGTAGGTGATTTTACTGAGATACATGTTGATCCTCCCCCGCCAGAAAGACCGCTTCATCACGGCTGGCGAATTGCCAGCGCTGGCGACTGATGGGTTGGTCGTAACGGGACGTACGGAAGGTTTCTTTTAGGCCGCTATGGTCATTGGGTTCCCAGTAGTAGCGCGGCTGTTGTTTGGCGACGAGTGACGTAAGTTCGGTGGCAACCAGGTAGTTATCGAGGGCTTGTTTCATAGATTCGCAACGGGCCAACATCGAATTCAAAGGCACTGCCAGAGGGCAAGCTTTGCGCCCCAGGTAGAGGTGATAATGGGGTTGGCTGAGTGCTTGACTGAGTTCGGGCAAGGTGTGTTTACAGCCAGCCTCAAGCCATAGCGCCACGACACTGAAACTGTCCTGACGATAACTTCGAAAAGATAAAATCGTGCCAATTTTAGCTTCGTTTAATTCATCCCGTCGGGTGTAGAGATGTTTGGTTTTTTTATTGCTTGGCGGCACCTGTGCGGTGTGGAAATCTCGCATGGCCAAACCGGGCGTGTAGAGTTTAATGCCAAAATGGCAGCTCTCGTTAAGCTGCAATTGCTGCTGTTCGTCAGCACGGTCGATGCCCAGTGCGGCGGCCATCAATCCCAGCAGAGCCGAGCGCGAAGGATGATCCGCCGAAGGCCGCACCTGCCCCACCGCCTGATCGCCCCAGGAGGCCAACGGCGCATAGAGTTGAAATACCAGATAATCCCGCATATTCACTCCGTCACGAATTGAATAATGTCGGCAAGACTGCCTTCACCGTTTTGCACATTCATTGTTTTGTGCCCGTCTGCACAAGCACCGTAGGCAGTTTCAAAATTACTGCGTTGGGTTTCAAGACTTTTTATCGCGAGGTCCAGCGGATTGCCGCCACGTGCCGCCTGCAAAAAGGCTACAGATAATGAACGCGGCTGCTGACTGCCTTTTTCCGCCAGTAGGTATGAGGTATAAGCCCGTGACGCAAAGCTATTCTGCTTACCCGTGGGGGCCACCGTGGCGGCGGACTGCAGCAATGCAGTGATGGTTTGTTTAGCGAGAGCCTCATCATTTTGTAGATTATTCACCAGCAGGTCTTTATTGATGCAGCAGTAAAGATAAAACACACCGGAGCCAAAACCGGCATCGCCCATATGCCCAGCGCCAGCATCTTCTTCATGGCTGTTGAGGTCATCCACAGCGGTGAAAAAATCATCTTCTATTTTTACCGGATTTACGGTAAATGCGTGGCTAACCTGGGCCGCTGCTTCCACATTATAGGCGGGGCTGGAGGCCAACATCCTGCCGAACAGCGCGATATCAACCGCCTTCGGCGTTGCTCTCAATAACGCTAATTCTTTGTCTTCTGGGGCACGATTTTCTGTAGCCAGTGTGGCAGCCAAGGCCATGACGGCCGACCATTCCTCAGGGGAAACATGGGCCAATTGTTCTATCTCCATCGGTTTGTCTTTTTTAACTTTACCGAATGCCCCTGCAATGGCGCTGCTCCATTCCGCGGCCAGCTTTTCCGTCACTTCTTTGTCGATCAAGTGCTGATAAACCTTTTCACCCAAACGCTTGGTGCGCGTACCCTGAAAATCACTGAGCGCATCCTGAAAATGTTCGCTGGTACGCCAGGCTCGCTTTAAGCTCTGAGAAGAGATTCGCAGCCGTTCAGTGCCACCGACTATGGCAGTTTTGGGGCGACCTAAATCATCTCGATTAAGGTTGGAGGGTGGGTAGGCGGTCAACATATGTAATTGAATAAACTGGGTCATTCTTAAACTCCCTTTTGATATTTAAAGACTTCGGTGTAATAACTTTTAGCGGTTTGATACTGCCATTGACGATTACCTTTAAACCAGTCTGGCTGTCGATATTCCTGATACCAATGCAGCAGACTATCGGCCAGCGCTAAAGGGTCGGCCTTTTCACCCGCCTGTATCACCGCGCGGCGGATATTTTGGAAAAACTGTTCGTCGCTATCCGACGCCAGTAAACGCTGAAAACGCAGCTCGCTGAACAAAGGCTTATCGGAACCCTCTTTGGCTTTACCCAATAAAGCCGGAAGCTTCGTGTCATCCGGTGTTTTAGCGACGGCCAGCACTCCGGCAACCAGCGCCACGCCCATTAAATCGTATTGACTCAATCGTGGCAGAGTCTGATTCAAACGCAGAAAACCGTGCTCGGTGATAATTTCATCCAACGACCCGCAGCGTTTAAGACGAGCGCGAAGGCCCTTTTGTTTGTCCCCATGCAACCAGTGATACCAATCGAGCACCGCCTGTGGTTCTTTATCTTTTAGCACCATTAAATAAATCGGGTGCTTTGTTTTCTCTTTGCTCATTTCTCGCTCCCTTCTATTACGTCAAGTATATGCTCTCAAGCCGCCAGGGCTTTTAGTGCCTTGCTGCCGTTTAAGTAGTGCTCCAACCCGCCTTTGCCATGCTTTGCTTTGATAACGCGTTTGAAATCACCGTCTTCATTCATGCTGCTTAAGGCGTATTGATCAAATAACTCACGTGCCGACTGTTTGAGCCGATTGGCCCAGCTGATCAACAATTTTTTTGCGCTGTCTTCATCGTCTTTTTCCGCCAGTTCGGCCAGCTGCGCCAGCAAACGATAAAATTCACTTTCAGTAGCGGACCAGAAATTGGCATCAATGGCGGACAGATCACCCTTGGCATCTTTAGGCCGTTTAAACCAGGCGATTTTTAACGCTGACTTAAGGGTTTTCAGCACATCGACGGCGGCCTGAACCATTGCTTGTGCATAGTCATGAAGATCGGCCAGAGCCTCGCCCTCAAGGTTGAAAATAGGCATATTTGCTTCATACCAGCAGCGGGCTTTCATGTTGTCCATGTCGTAGCCAAAAGCCCATAAGCGAGGATTTAGACTTTTGTCACCAATCCAGTGGCATCGGGTTTTCAGGTAATTCTGCACCACAGTTGCGGGTACTTTTTTTGCTTTGCCGGATTCATCAGAAACGGCCAATCCCAACCAATGACGATAACCAAGGCCGCCCGGCTGCCCCTTTATGGAAAGTGGTTCATTTCCAGCTTCCAGTGAATAAGGTGTAAGTGAATGAACCCAGTTTCCTGTGTAATTGACGCCATAGTTTTTGGCGTGAAAGCTATGCAGTAAGTGCGTCGATTGTTGCCCTGACAGACCACAGACACCATCATTACTTTCATCCCAGTGCAACCTGATTCTACGTGGCATCGACCAATACATTTGCAGAGGGTGGGCATCCTCTGGATAGGTTTCCATGCCCTTCTTTTCGCTGGTTCGTGTATCCGTCATCCAGGGGAAAGTTGCTGGCAAGCCGCCTAAATCATTATTCCCATGCTGTTCGAGCATCTCTTCTTCGGTCAACACATTCAGCCAGAGCTGGTGCCATAGGGTATTTTGAGTAGAGTTTTCTGGAGGTAAGACCAGCGTTGTAAGCGGGCCGCCACCACGCAGCGAAACTCGATGACCCACACCCCCGGAGGGCGCATTAATTTGCAAGGTAAAGAGGGCTATAGCAGCCCAATAGGGCGAGAGGTTTTCAACACCACCGCGCTTGATAAAATGATCCGCGTTATCAGTGATAGTTTTTCCGCCCGGGGCTTCGATTAGCAGTGCAGCGATATTTTTATCTTCCCCCTTGGGCAAATCAAAATCCTGCATAAATGCAGGCGTACCATTTGTGGTGTTGAGGTTAAAGGCTGTCTCAATGCGCTTGAAGGCCTGTTCAAGTTCCTCCTGACTGGGTGGAGTGCGCCAGTACTTTTTCCATTCACGGCTATCTTTGGGGGCGAAAGCAGTTTGCAGTATGCCGATGAGCAGTTGATAGATAGCGCCTTTAAAGTCGGCGCGTGGAGCTTTTATTTCGACAAAGTGAGCGTCGCGATGGCCGCCTATCTCAGAAAGCTTGATGGTGTGACACGTGCCAGCCTTGTCTTGAACGGGCAGCCATGGGTCACTGATCAAATTCATAATGTTGCTTTTGTTCATATTAAAACCTCAACTCCAATCCCTGTTGTTTGTCGTAGTTTATCTGCACGTTGTCTCCTTTTTCGTTCAAGCCGCTGGCCCGCCAATGCCCGTTTGAGGGTGTCAACGCGACGATAAAGCTATATTGATTGAATACTTTGGTGTTAGCTCGAAGCTGTTCTATGGCTTGAGCCAGGGCTTTATCTTCTATCGTTGCCAACTTGCTCAGTTGCGCTTGATTCACCTGCACGCTGCTTAAATCCCAGGGGTACTTGCCTTCGTCCACCCAGGGGGTCAGTTGGTCATGTTCCCAGCGGGCGAGGTAAAGTGTCTGGCTTTCTTCACCCAGGCGAGTGGCAATGCGTGCTTCCTCATCCCACTGAGGGCTGTCGGCGTAACCACTGGCGAGGCGCATTTGCAGGAAGTTGGCATTATCTTTTTTTGCTCTGTTTTCACCCTCTGCTTCGAGGCTACTTTGATCAAGGCCTGATGGTATATCACCTTCTTCATCATAAACAAATTCCAGCAATTCACGGGCATCTTCCGGCATAGACCAGCCGCCTTTCTCCTGAAGTATTTTAACGCTGCGCCACAGCAGCAGGGTATGTGGGTAAACGTAGTGCGCTTTGGGAAATACGCTTTTGAACCAATCAGGCTGAGGCGCTTCACTGAACTCAGGGGCGTAAACAATCAAACAGGGCGTACCGCGCTGATCCATTTCGTCACGCGCCAGACGTTGCCCGTGAATATCTCTGCTGTGACGTTTTAAACGCCCGGCACGTTGTATCAATAAATCGATGGGGGCGAGGTCGGTAATCATCAGATCAAAATCCAGGTCAAGGGATTGCTCTACCACCTGAGTGGCGACCAAAACTCGGCCTTTGCGCTGTACTGGTGTGGATTGAGGACCAAAGTATTCGAGCATTTGGTCTTCAATGGCGATGCGGTCACCGAGGGCGTAACGACTGTGGAAGAGGTGTAGCTTTGCAGAATCAACCCATTCACATTCATCCAGTTGCCGCCAGGCTTCCCGTGCATCCGGCACGGTGTTGCGAATCCAACAAACGGATTGACCCTGACCAAGCGCTGTTTTAATTTGCTCGATTACACGGGTTTCCTCGTGGCAAAAAACCACCTCCACACGCCGTTTGACTGAATCTCTTGTTGCCAGCGGGTATTCACTGGGGCTTAAACTCGCCGATGCCTGGGTCAACAAAGGATAATGCGTACTATTGATGGCAGAGGAAGTGGGCGAACTGGCAGGCTTGCCGTAAAAAGCCTGCACTAATTCTTGACGCTGATGGAGAGTCAAGGTGGCGGACAACAAAATGACACTGCCACCAAAAGCGGCATGGAATTCGATAAGCCGTTTTAATAGCTCGTTGGTGTAGGCATCGTAGGCGTGAACTTCGTCGAGAATAAGTACCTTGTTGAGCAAACCCAGCAAGCGCAACGATTGATGCCTGGCGGGTACAATGCCCAGCAGGGCTTGGTCAATGGTGCTAATCCCCACATCGGCCAACAGGGCTTTTTTGCGATTATCGGCTAACCAGCGATTACACTGGGCAGTAATACCTTCTTCATCACGGTAGTTCTGCTCACCCTGCTGGCTATTCAAGAGCGATTGCTGAAAGTGCTTGGATAGATGGCGTGCGCTGTGGCTCAGAATCAAACTGGGGGTTTCACCCGATTGATACAGGCGCCGATAGGTTTCCGTCATGCGCTTATACATCGCATTAGCGGTGGCCAGGGTGGGCAAACCGATATAAAGCCCTTCAGCTAAACCCCTACTCATCAAACGATGTGCCAGCATCAATGCGGCTTCGGTTTTACCCGCGCCAGTGACGTCTTCAAGAATAAACAGTTGTGGCTCCGAGTTTATCGTTAGCTCTTCACATTGTTTTTGCAGTGGCGTGGCGGTGCTTATATCGGGAAATAACACACTCAGGGGTAAATTATTTTGCGACTGTTTTGGTAACAGGCCCGATACCGCCACCGCTTTTTCAGCATTCGGCAGGGCAATGTTGTTCCAGTAGTCTTTAAGTGGCATTCGTGTTTGATGGTAGGTAAATATTTCTTGATTTGATCCGAGCCAATCTGATAACACTGCCAGCCCTGCCAATAACCAACTGACTTTTTTCTGCTGCCCTCGCCAATTGTCCTGGCCATCAAGCTCAGCAGCCATTTCAAAATCGGGCTGAATTAAATTTCGCCAATCCTCAACAAAAGACAATGCTGCTTGCTGGTCGTGCGTAACAAAGTGGTTTTTGATTCGATCTGTTTTTGAAGGTGGCCAGCCGTGATGACCAAATACGGGGTTCAGCCAATATTCCAGAGTATCTTCCGTAAACTCCAAAACACTATTGTCGGCATCGTTAAAAAGCTTGTTCCTCAAAAATTGCGTCCACAACATTGCACCAAGGCTGTCATGGCGAATGCTGTAATTGTTTTTCTTGATGGGCGTATCGGGCCAAAATAATTCCCGAAGATCGGGCCTGATTTGCTGAAAAGTTTCGGCAAACTTCCCCAAATCATGTATGCCGAGCAGAAACACAATGCACTCAATTGTCTTTTCAGTCGGCAAGTCCATTAGCTCAGAAAGGCGAAGATTTAAACTTGAGTGACGGGATAGCAATACTTGCCCCACCGCCGCTACATCCAAACTGTGATACGGCAAGAGGTGGTATTGAACGCTTTTCTCATCCGTGGTGGGCTTAGCCTTCCCCCAGTACTGATAATAGACCGACATATCGCCTTACTCCTTAGCAGTCACTACAACCCACGCTACACTTGCGCACTTAACATTACAAAATGTACCAGTTTTTACTGGCAAGCATCCAGCTTATTTTTTATATAACACCCACTACTAGGAAAATATCACTTCGAGAATTAAAACGGCTCATCAGGGAGCCATTTTTGTTTGCCTGATTTATGGCAAGTGCTATTCATTAATTCCCAATAGTTCCACATCAAAAATCAGCACTGACCCTGCGGGAATCCCGCCGGTCGCTCGGTTTCCGAACAATCGGGGTCAGAGCAACAATCGAACAGTCGGGGTCAGAGTAGAATAATTTCGCGCCGGTCGGCCTTTGGTAAAATAAATACTACTCTGACCCCAATTATTGCTCTGGCCCCAATTATTGAGGTAGAAGCCCAGAACCTCCCATAAATAAAGCGCCTTTAACTCTTTAAAAGCCTTCTTCTTTGCTATGGCGAATCCGAACGATCACTACCTGGTTCGCAGTTTCCTGCCTGTATCGGATGATGTACTCACCCGCACCGAAGGTCAGCATAAGATCTCTGTAATCGACAAGGTCTTCCACTGGCACACCGGCTTCAGGGTTTTCTTGCAGGATATTGACACCTTCAACGATGCGTTTGGCGGCACGCTGTGCCGCGCGAGGGTTTTCTGATTTAATAAAATTTCTAAGGCGGGAAACATCTTTAGATGCTCCAGGTAACCAGGCTATTTCACTGGGCATGGTTTCTCCTGATCTGTTCCCCAAGATTCCAGCCAGTCCATCATAGCTTTATTATTCACCGTTTCTCCGGTTTCTTGGTATTCCTCCCAACGCGCCATTGTCAGCTCATTTTCGCGCTGCTTACCCTCTTCTTCCTCGATATAGCGGGTTAACGCTTCCTTTGCCAAAAAGCTCTTGGAGCGATGCATCTTAACCGCCAAAGCATTTAAGCGGTTTTCAAGTTGTTCATCTAATCGAACGCCTAGCATAAGGCCACCTGTTTACATTTGTTAAACACTGTATAACAACTATAGCGCTATATACTGTTCTGTCGCAAATAAAGTATTTCAACAATCGGCAACAATCGGGGTCCAACAATCGGGGTCCAACAATCGGGGTCAGAGTAGAATGGCACTTAAATAAGGGGCTACTCATTGTTATATAAGGACTATTTTGCTTTTTTAGGGTGACCATTTTTTAAGATATCCTCCCTTGCAGCTCCTCGTGGTTTCATTAATAGTTTATAGGGTTTTGGTCTCCGTTTAACCTCTCTAGGCTCTATTCTACCAGGCCGATTCCCTACTGTTCGTTTTGCTATCAATGCCAGCATATTTTCATCAACTACCTGATTAAGTAGCAGGTAGGTATTTAATATTTGTAATGCATGTTTAAAGCTTATTTGTCTTGGGGTTAGTCCATAAATAATAGCTGATTGAGCAACCAATAAACGCAACAAATTATAGGCTAAAAAATAAATCCATATTTCTTTTTTACACATTTCTGGCGTTTTACAGCTTAAAATATCCATACCTAATGTTGTTTTTAGATGACGAAAATCCACTTCAATATGCCAACGCTTTTTATATAAAGTTTGTAATTCTTTTTTAGGGTAAATTTTAGCTGATAGCATTGTGCTAATGAGTATTTTTTTACCGACCTTACATTCACGAATAATGATCTCTTCTGGTAGTTCATCAAATACTTTTTGATCCACCCAGATGGGCTTCTTTTTTGATTTAGGTATCGCTACTAAATGGTCCCTTTTTTCCTAAAGTTACTCCTCGACTAAAATCGGTATTTTTTTTCGAGGACCCATTTGTTCAAATAGTACATCAACACCCCTTTTTATCATTTCAGCTAACAAGAAATACGTACCAAAAATGGCGTCACCCATAACAAGATCCCCTTGTTTAAAGGTGTCTATAACTTCTCGGAGTAGAGTTTGTTCGTCAGAGCCTTTTCCTTTTAAGGGGCTTATTGCTGCATTAAGAATAACGCCAGAAGATAAACAACTGACCGCTAATACACGACAAATAGGAAAGCCCAAACCTTCTTTTTGTCCTCCAGGCTGCGGGAATTCTTTTTGATTTTCTGGCGTATCAGGCATCGTTAATGTCGTCCCATCAATAAGGTGAACACGCTTACCTTTCCAGAGCCAGTTTTTAGGTGTCTTTTCATGCACTAAGCCAGCTATTTTTGTAGTGAGTTGAGAGACCAATGGCAAAGGTATTTTTTTTCTGGCAATACAATAAGCCCCCGTATTTGAGCTGATTTTTCGCATGTTCTTTTGCCGCTGTTGTTGAATGATTAAGTCGTTGACGGCTTTAGTGCAAGAACGGTCTTCATTTAAGCTTTGTGCGAGAAACATAGATAAAGTACGCGCTGGCGTATAAATGTTTTTCCTGTGTTCTGGAAGATTGTTTTCAATGATTGAATTAAGGTCGTCATCGCTGAGTAATTCAAGAAAATCAGAAGAGTTAATATTCTTTGATAATATTTGGACATTGTTCTTTTTAGATGAGTGAATCTGGGGGATAATAGACATTAAGGCAGAGGCTTTTGTTGTTGTTTTTATGGTGAAAATATTCTACAAGAGCCTCTGTCTTTTTTATATACCTTTATCATTTGTTTTGTTTTAACTTGTTGTTTTTTTTAAGGTTATGCCCTTATTTAAGTGCCATTCTACGCTGACCCCGATTGTTGGTTTTTTTCTTGTCTCTAAGTGAAAGTATTTTGTAGCTCGCCTATCGCCTGTTTTCCACACCTTTATGCCTTACTACATACCATAAAAGTGGCTTATAAAAGGCTTTCTAAAACTTTGGTGACAAGCCAAGCAGGATTTTTGCAAATCTGCAAAATCTGATATTACTGCACTGGGATTTTCGCTTGCAGCGGTTTGGCTGAGCTTGGCCGCGGCCTCGTGGGTTTTTCCATCAAAGCCTTTAAACTTTCCCATGTCGGTGCTGAAAAAAGCAAAGATTCTAGTTTTTTCACTAACAGGTGGTTGAGGGTGTGTGGCAATTAATGCGGCATTTTCTTCGACCACTTTCCAATCTTCACGGGAAATGCCGTCAACGATGCGTTGCATGTTGACGCCCATATCTCGCATTATTTTTTGTAGTGCGAGTGGTTTATTAGTTTCCGGGGTGCTCTGGGCAATGGCGTGTGTGGTGGATAAAATAAGGGTGCTGGCGATGGCTGCTTTTTTAAATAGGCGAAATGTATTCATATTTTATTCTCCAAGGGTTTTCACAATGTTGCGGTAAACTAAAAGCTAGTTTTTATTTCTACAAAGGCTCGATCGTTATTTTCGATGGCATTGTAGAAGGGGATGGTGCCATCGCCGCCTATGTAATCAATGATGCCCGCACTTAAAGAGATCGCATCTGAGTATTTGTAATCTACCCATAGGCGTTGAAAGCCACCATCAATATTATTGCCGGAACCATTGCCACCCATTAAGGATAAAAGATAGGTGAGGGTGGTATTGTCATGATCAAAATCAAAGGATGTTCGTAAGGCAATTTGCATACTGTCTTGTCGAACAAAATCAGGGAAGGTGTTGAGCGCAATGGCTTCTTGCAGTGTCATGCTGTGCATTTTATCTTCGTAATTGAAAATATGGCGATTCGCAATTTCTAAGGAAATAAGTACGTCTTTCTTTCCCATATAATCAAAGCCGATTAATGCATCAAGACGATTTTTGTTGTTGGTGCTACGGTAGTTAATGTCGTTGATGTAGGCGGCTTCTGCTTTAAATAACCAGCTGCCATAAACGACATTACTTGCAAGGCCAAGCATATTTATTTTATTGAATGTGCGTAGAAGGCTATTGTTTATGGCGGTGATGTCAAAGCGATTGCTATAAACCTGTGCGGCGTAATAGGAGAGGTCCCAGCCGGTGAAACGCCCATCTAAACTTATGGCATACTGGGTGTTTTCAAGGTTTAAATGTGGCTCTAATCTGTCGGGGAATTTGGCGTAGGGAATAGGGCTGCCAAAGGCGTCACTTGGTCGGTAGTCGCTACCGAATTCGGCTTCAATATCCAGTCGCGGTTCATGGATGATGATGCTACTTAAAGCCCAGTTGCCAACATAATAGTCGAGCCGTGTCATGGTTTCATTTAGGCGTAAATCCTCAATATCACCGATTCCGGGGTTGCGGTTATCCAGTGGGTTAATGATATCTGTAATGCGTATGGAGTCGGACTTTCCCCAGATAACAATTTGGCGGCCGAACTTTAAATCTAAATGTGGTGTTAATGAGCCTTGTATATAGGCATCCTTCAGGTAGATAAAAGTTTCATACGTATCAAGAACATCGTCGGTGTAGTTGTCTTTGCCGTTGATTGCCCATGATGCATCGTACCAGGCAAGGGCCTCAATTTTAGAACGCCAATTTTCACCGTGTTTCATCTCTAGGCTTAAGCCACCTTTAGCTTTAACGCGGGATAAGCCGCTAAAATCCATGGGTGTATCGCCTAGTGAAACAGCGGCATTTTTTGAAGCATAGTTATACGCACTGAATAATGCGGTGTAACCATTAAGCGTATACGAAGCAGGGGGATCATCTGGCAACGATGTGTTGGCAACCGCCGTGCTGTCTTTAGCGGCGGGGGGGGCGGTGTCGTCAAAGCCACTGAGGGAATCTTCGAGCTCATCCGCTGCAAGCGTGTTTGACAGCAGGGTGATAAACAAGGGCAACAGGATTTTGTATCGCTTCACGTTAAAGACCCTTTTCGATACGTCTAACGGTAAAAAACGCATCCCCCAAGTCTTGATTAAACGTTACGTTGTTGAGCTTTAAAATAGTTTTATGTAGGGTGTTTTTATTCTCCGTGGTTTTCATTTCAATTTCGGTGGCAACCCAAATACCATCAATTTGTTCTAATTTTTTTACATCAAGGTATTTTTTCTTTCCCGTGTCTTCAAGGATATGAAGTGCGCGAACAATAACGAAATTGTCTTGCCGTACAAACATATACGATTTGATATAACCCGTTTCTTGGATGGTTTTCTTCGTTTTTGGGATGCTTTCCATTACCCATACTTTGTGGTCGCGAACAGTGCTTTCTTTTGCAATGCGATAGGTGTAATTATTAATATCCCGAGAGGTCATATCAGAATAGGAAAAATCAGAACCCATAAATGCGCTGCTTTTATCATTTGAAGCAATACGTTTTGTCTTCTTTAAAGCGGGCAGGTATAACCATTGGTCATCATTTTTTGATGAGTCATCATAATCGTACGTTAAGAACGCGGTGTTTCTAACATCCGCAGGTGAGAGAAAAAATATAACACTTTGGGTATCCTCGCCCTTATTCATCGAGAATTTTTTCATCTTCCTGATGCGTTTATTGCCGTGCTTGTCGATTAGAGTCATCTCTAGGGTGGATATAGATTTGTCACCGTCGTCACGCGCATCGACCTGTTTGGCTATTTCGTCAGCGGTGATTGCAAACAAAGGCAACGTAAATAGCAAAGACGAAAAAAATAATAGAGCTTTATATTTCATGGGTTTTCTCTCATGTGGGGTAGCTATTTAAGTAATAATGAATTGATGATTGTTTTGGAGATTTGTTCTGCTGCACTTTCAATGTTTGAATTTTGTAGTTGATCACACTGGCCCGTAATGGGCAGAGACTGGCGAAATGGTGTACTGCTTACAAAAAGGTTAATGGTGCCTACAATCATAAAATGAATAATTAAGGGGTTTGCCGATTGGAAGATATGTTGCGCTTGGCCAAGTTGTAGTGTTTGATTTAACAGGAACAGAATACGCTGCATCTGTTCTCGTGCGCGTGCAGGCATGTTGACACCCCCTGATGCCATTTCTCGCATTAGAATCGATGCAAAACAAGGGTTTTCAGCGCTGGTTTTTGAAAATGTTTTGATGTGAGTATCAAGCTTTTTTACCGGGTCAGTTTCAAGCTCCACCGCTGCAACAACGGCATCGGCAATCGGGATAAAAAGGGCGGTGAGTACGTTCTCATAAAGTGTTGCTTTGTCTTTATGGTGGTAATAGATGCTGGCTTTATTCACGCCGCACTGCTCGGCAAGATCATCCATGATGGCGCCATCATATCCGTGTTGTGCAAACAGGAGGGTTGCGCCGTCGAGAATTTTTTGAAATGTGTTTGTTTTAACCATGCCGCTATTCTTCTTTTTTCTGTGGTTTGATAACAAGCTTCATTAGTGCGCCAATAAGTATCAGGTCGGCAGCCATTGCCACTAATACGACGGTGCCGGTGATCAGCCCAAAATTATATAAATTCGTCATGCTTGCAAACATAAAAACAAAAAATCCAGAGCTGAGTACAATCGAAGTGATGAATATGGCGCGACCCGTTGAATTGATGGTGAGTAAAATGGCTTCATCTACATTATTGGTTTGCGATAAGTAGCGGGAAAAATTATGCATAAAATGGATGGTGTCATCCACGACCATGCCAATAGCAATGGCTCCAATTAAAATAGTAAACATGTCCAAAGGCATATCGAGCACAACCATCACGGCAACGCCAATCATAATGGGGGTAAGGTTGGGGATCATACTCAATAGGCCCATTTTTACGCTGCCTAAGAGTAAAATCATTAACAAGGCGATTACTCCAAATGCAATAATGTAGCTTTCAATGTTACCTCTTATCGTTTTGGTAATAGTATCCGCCAAGATAGGTAAGGTGCCGGTGATGGTTATTTTGGCAGTGTCTTTAAACGCGTCTTCTAAAAGAACCTCCAAGTCTTCCATTAGCGCCACATATTCAACAGAGTCGACCCAGGGAGCTTTTATTGAAAGGCGTGTTTTAGAAAATCGGGAGTCAACGATATTTTCCAAATCATCACTGCCGCTATTTTCAAACAACAAGAACTCTTGCGCAATTAAATTTCTATCTTGGGGGATTCGGTATTCACTTTGCCGGTTTTCGTTAAGCGCGCGGTTTATTTCTTTGATAACATCGTTGATCGAAATTATTTTCCCTATGAAATAGTGTTCCCCTCTAAAGGTGTAAATTTTATTGCTGACTTCTTCAATCGTATTTAGAAAGTGCGGGTCGTAAACACCATTTTCTTTTTGCGTATCTAAAACCACCTCAATAGTAATGGAGCCCTTTAATTCTTTGTCGATGGTTTCCGTATTGATGCGCACTTCATTATCTGCTGGGAACCAGTGCAGTGGATTATGAGAAAATTGCATGGTAGATGCCAATGCGAAGGAAATAACTATGATTCCTCCCGCTATAATAACAATTGTTTTTGGGTAAGTGATTGATAAAACCCCGAGAGAATGTACCAATTTATCGAGCAGCATGGGCTTTTCGTTGGATAATTTCTGTTTGGGTTTTATGGGTAAAAAACTAATGAGTGCAGGTAGGAATACGAGAGTAAGAATGAGTTGATAGCCAACACCTAATGCCGCAAATATTCCCAAACGAGCGACAGGGGCAAGGTCTGAAAAAGAGAATGCTGCGAGCGATGCGGCTGTCGTTAAGGAGGTCATAAATATCGCCAGCCCCGAATGGCTCAGTGCATAAGCAAGTGCCGCTTTTTTATCATGTGTTTCATCGTACTTCTTATAAAATATAGCAAGCAAGTGAACCGATGCGCCAACCCCCACGGCGAGTAGCAGTGATGGCAAAACTTGCATCATGGCTGTAATTGGAATGTGTGAAAGGGCCATCGAGCCAACAGTAGAAAGCAACGTGAGTATGACAACAAATAAGGGTAAGAGTATGCCGCTTACCCGTTTAAACATAATCAACAGCAATAAGGCGATAGTGATGATGACATACAAAATAAAAATCGACATATCGCTGATCAAGGAAGCCTGCAGGTTTTTTGTCACGATGGGTGAACCCGCAACATAAATTTTCATCTCATCATTTTGATATTTTTTCAGTATCTCTTCAATTGACGCAACGAGTTGATTTGTTTCAAGTACGTTTATAAATTGTCGTTCATCATGAGCGTTAGCGGTATTCTCCCCATCAAAACCTGACTCGTCGAAGCCTGTGTCACCGAAGCTCAGGTCGCGATCAAAACCATCTTCAAGCAAGTCACTTTCGCTTTCAGGGTTTTCGCCGATGGAGGTGTAGGTTTGAGTGGTGATAATAATGGTAGTAAACGTGGCGTCTTCATTCAGGTAAAGGTTTTTGTAGATGGGGTTCGAGAGGGTGAACTGCTTAATCGTCTCAAGTGCTTTTGCATCGTCAGGAATACCCCCTTCAAATAAATCTTCTACGACAAGCTCTTGTTCATTACCGGTAGTTTTTCTGGCATTTTTTAGCGAGTTAACCTCTTTTATATAAGGGGCTTTTTGTTCTATTTCGCTGTGTAATGCAAACAGAGTTTTTAGAAAATCGGGGGCAAAGACATCGTCGGTTTTAATGGCAATAATGATTCTTTCATCCCTGCCAAATTGGTTCCTAAAATCATTGTAGGCAAGAATTTTCGGGTCATTTTTATATAAAAAACCTTCTGTTGAGGTGTCTATGGTGATTTTTGGCAAATGAATAACCAGTGCAGCGATTATTGCCAGAATACCAAGTAAGACCTTGAATTTATTGTCATAAATTAAGTTTGAGAAATTGAAAAAGCGATCGTCAATACGGGTTCGCCAATTGTTATTAAGCGCTTTGCTCATGATAATTCAACTAATTAGTTAGTTTGAGAGTTAATTTAACTAGTTAGTTACATTATTGTCAAGAGGAGTTTTATTACGGCTTCTAAGGAAATCAGGTCTTCATTTTTGGTCGATGCCCGAGGATTAAGAAAAGTCGAGGGCTGGCTAAAACAGAATAGGCCTTCTAAAGGGCAGATTCTTGGGCCAATACTCACGCAACAGAGCATTTATATAGCATTAATCATTTGATCCTCGATGCTGCAGTCTGCGTTGCGTTAGATGGTGTATTAACGTAAGTTTTGGAGTTCATGTTTCTGGCCAAATACGACATCAATCACGGGATACGCCACCTACAGGGTGTGTGCTCCGTGATTTGCATCGACTATTGTCGTAAATATGAATCTTGAAACGTGAGTTAATAAATAAAAATAGAATTACAATTCCTGGTTTATTTCTTTTCGAAAAGCGCTATTATTTTTACATCCTCTTATTTTTCGATAATACTTGTATATAAATCATGTGGTTCTTCGTAAGTCTGTGTGAAATAGACAAGAAATATGGCATTTTATAGAAAAATTAAAAGCGGTAAGTTGTTCTATGGAAATTGAAGATCATTATGCCCTGTTATTAGGCGTTGAATCACCATGGT
>JAESUE010000294.1 GCA_016763235.1 Pseudomonadales bacterium | reverse complement strand
GAACGCATTGCAGGGGAGTTTCACCATATTCAGTTTACCCCTGATTTGCTACCGTCAGATATCACTGGCACTGAGATTTTCCGCCCCCAGGAAGGCAGTTTCACCTTCCAACCAGGGCCCATTTTTCATAATTTGGTTCTCGCAGATGAAATCAATCGCGCACCTGCGAAGGTACAGTCGGCATTATTGGAGGCCATGGGCGAGCGACAAATTAGTGTAGGCCCCACCACCCATAATCTGCCGGAACTTTTTATGGTGATGGCGACTCAAAACCCTATTGAGCAGGAAGGCACTTACCCTCTTCCCGAAGCTCAGCTTGATCGCTTTTTGATGCATGTCACCATTGATTACCCCGATGCCCAATCAGAGCACCGCATTATCAATCTTGCGCGCCAAGAAGCAAAAGACAGCAGCACTAAATCGCAGTCACAAAACAAGATTCAGTTGCCTCAGGAAGTGCTATTTTCTGCGCGAAAGGAAGTACTTGATATACATATGGCCCAAGAGGTAGAGGAATACATTGTGCAACTGGTAATGGCTTCCCGTAATCCATCTGCCTACGATGAGGATTTCGCATCGTGGATTGAATACGGCATTAGCCCACGCGGCAGTATTGCCCTCGATCGTTGCTCCAAAAGCCTTGCATGGCTTGATGGCCGCGACTTCGTGACCCCGGCTGATGTACAAAGCGTGGCGCACGATACACTGCGACATCGCATTGGTATCACCTACGATGCAGAAGCTCGTGGTATGAACAAAGATACACTGGTAGATGAGCTGCTCAATCGCGTTACTGCCCCTTAGCTGATTTTTAACTGTCTGTAAATAACATGCGTATACCCAGCACTTATAGCGGCCCCTATACCTCCTTAAAAAATATGGTGGCACTGCGGCGTGAGAACTGCCAACTCGATTTAACTGCCCACTCCAAAGCCCTTGCGGCCATGACAGGAGCCCATCGCTCACCATTTCGGGGCCGTGGTATCGACTTTGATGAAGCGCGTCTTTATCAACCCGGTGACGATGTGCGCAACATCGATTGGCGAGTCACCGCCCGTACGGGGAAACCCCATACAAAAGTATTTCGCGAAGAGCGCGAACGCCCTATTTATATTCTGCTTGATCAACGCCGTAGTATGTTTTTTGGTAGCCAGGTCACCTTCAAGTCAGTGGTTGCGGCCAATATCGCCGCGTGGTTAGCCTGGGCAGCGATGGATAACCATGATCGCGTAGGTGGGCTTATATTTTCTGATGAGACACACCAGGAGTACCGCCCAAAAGGTGGAAAACAGGGTGTTTTACAGATTATTCAAGGCGCCAATAAGTACAACTCGGCCTTATCCTTGCAGAAACCGTCCCTCACCCCCGAAGCGAATAAGCCGCAAAACCTCGGAGCGGGAGCCTTTGAAACGGCCCTCGCAACCCTTAGCCGGTTAACGAAACCGGGCAGCCTAATTTTTATCATCAGTGACTTTTATGGCTTTGATGGAAAAGCCGAGCGGAGCCTGAAAAAAATCAGTCGTTACAATGATGTCATCGCCTTGTTTGTCTCTGACCCACTCGAATCAAAGGCACCCCCTGCTGGAAACTATACCTTTGGTAATGGCGAAGAAAGGCTTCACCTTAGCACTCGCAACAAAGCCTTACGCAAAGCTTATGAAACACGCTTCTACTCTCGCAGGGAACACCTTGAAGATGCGCTGCGACCTTATGCCATTCCACTGATACCCCTAAGCACCCACAACAATTACTTCGACGAGATACGCAATATTCTAGGGCCGCGAAAATCTGCCACTAGCTCACCGAGGGCCAAAGGGAGGTTTCGATGAACCCCGCCGATCCATTGGCTGAATTAAGGGGTATTCACCTCCCCAACGAAATTAGTAACTGGCCGCCAGCAATTGGCTGGTGGATACTGTCATTGCTCGCCGTAGTCACCTTTATTGGGATGGCGTACTGGTTCATGCGCTGGTACAAAAGCAACGCTTATCGACGGGCAGCCTTAAAAGAATTAAAAAATCTAGAGCGACAATTCCAACAATCCAGCGCCAGCGAACTGTCAGGTACCGACTTTCAAAAAACGCTGGTGGAACTGTTGAAGCGCACCACTCTCACCGTTTCTCCCAGAACAAAAGTGGCAAGGCTCTCAGGCAATGACTGGCTCACTTTCCTAGATGAATCAGCCTCTATGCAAGATTTTAATACCACGCTGGGGCAACACCTGGTCAACGATCGTTTTTCAGCCGAACCTGCTAACCTCGATGTCGCCAGCGCTGAGTTACTCATTCGCATTTCCCGAGAGTGGATCAAAAAACACCGATGATAAGTTTTGAATGGATTTGGGTATTCGCATTATTCCCACTGCCAATATTGGTACGAATACTACTGCCCCCAGCAGAAAGCACCAGCGAGGCAGCCCTCCACACCCCTTTTTTATCCGAGCTAAAAACCATCGAAGAAACGGGAACCGTTGCGCAGCGAAAACAGGGCTTACGCTCACTCCTCCCTTGGCTGATTTGGCTATCTCTATTGTTTGCCGCTGCACGCCCAGCATGGGTTGGCGACCCCGTTCAACTTCCCGCCAGTGGGCGGGATTTAATGCTCGCAGTGGATGTTTCCCCCAGCATGCAGGAAGAAGACCTACAGCTAAGAAATAAACCCGTTGATCGGCTCACCGTTTTAAAAGCCGTTATGAACCCTTTTATCGACTCTCGTGTTGGGGACCGCGTAGGCTTGATTCTTTTTGGCAGCCAGGCTTATTTACAAACCCCCCTGACCTTTGACCGCATCACCGTTAAAACACTGTTGAATGAATCCCGCATTGGTATCGCAGGAGATGCTACGGCCATGGGAGATGCCATTGGCTTGGGGTTAAAACGATTAATGCACCGCCCCAATGAAAAAAAGGTGCTTATTCTTGTTACCGATGGCGCTAATACTGCTGGCGAACTCAGCCCGAGAAAAGCCGCTGAACTGGCTGCACAAAAAGGCCTCATTATCTATACCATTGGCGTAGGGGCCGATGAGATGAACGTCCCAGGCTTGCTAGGAACCTCCTTCGGAGCCTATAAGAAAAACCCCTCAAAGGACCTTGATGAAGCCTTGCTCAACGACATTGCCCAACTAACAGGTGGTCGCTATTTTCGCGCCCGCAGCGCGCAAGACCTGGCGGGAATTTACCGCCTGTTGGATGAGTTGGAACCCGTAGAGCTGGAAACAGAAACCTTTCGCCCCAAACAAGCTTTATATTTTTGGCCTCTGGGCTTTGCCCTTATTATCAGCATTGGCATGGCCTTATTTTCTCTGCAACCCAAGGCCCTAGGGTTTAAAAAGGTGACAGAATAGTGGAATACTTTAACAGCATTCAGCAATTTCACTTTCTTCGCCCCTATTGGCTGTTCGCACTGATCCCTACGCTCTTTATTGCATGGCAATTGTTAAAAAGAAAAAACTCAGGAGCACTTTGGCAAGATGTGAT
>JAESUE010000293.1 GCA_016763235.1 Pseudomonadales bacterium | reverse complement strand
CTTTCACTGCTGCCAGTAAAATAACACCGGAACCAAGCTTGTTTTTCAACTGGTCAACAGTGCCTCGCAACGATTTGGTATCAACATCATCAAGACGAACGGCGAGAACTTTCACGCCATTAACCTCTTTCGATTTGGAGGAAAGATCCGTGCCGGCGTTACTGGCAAGTTTTGCTTTAAGGCGATCAGGCTCTTTTTCTAAAGCGCGATTCTTATCTAAGGTTTGTTTTACTTTATCAACGAGTTGATCTGAGCCCACCTTTAGCATTCCAGAAACTTGGTCCAACGTGGCGCTTGCTTGCTGCACCCAGGAATTTGCTGCGCCACCGCTTACCCCTTCAATGCGTCGCACTCCGGCCGCGATTCCGGTTTCAGCCACAACCTTGAAGAATCCAATATCACCACACTGTTTCGCATGCGTGCCACCACAAAGTTCAACAGAAAAATCAGCGTCTCCCATGTTGAGTACGCGCACTTTGTCGCCGTACTTTTCACCAAAAAGAGCCGTAGCTCCGGATTCTTTAGCCGCATCGACACCCATAACCTGAGTGGAAACTGCGGTATTCAGCCGAATCTGAGCATTAACGATACTCTCCACTTCTTTGATCTGATCAGGGGTCATGGCTTCAAAGTGAGTGAAATCAAAACGTAAACGCTGAGAATTTACCAAAGAGCCTTTTTGTGCCACATGGTCGCCAAGTACTTTACGCAAAGCGGCATGCGCCAAGTGTGTCGCCGAGTGGTTTAGAGCAGTAGCTTGGCGTTTTTCGTCATCCACGAGGGTTTCAACAGCGTCGCCAATACTTAAATTGCCTTCTTCTAACACTCCGAGGTGTAAAATTAAATCACCTTGCTTTTGGGTATCCTCTACCCGCATTTTCCCACCAGACCAATCTATGTAACCCTGATCACCCACTTGACCGCCAGACTCACCATAAAAAGGGGTCTCATCTAAAATTACGGCCATTGCTTGCCCTTTATCGGCACATTCCACGGTTTGCCCATCAACAATAAGCTGGGTCACGGTGCTTCGGCCTTGCAGGTAGTCGTAACCCGTAAAAGCCGTTTCACCCTCTAGCTTTAGGTTGTCGCCGTAATCGATGGTGAAATGCTTGGCAGCCCTGGCCCGCTCACGCTGACGATTCATTTCAGATTCAAAGCCGTCCATATCCACCTCCAAACCCTTTTCCCGTGCGATATCAGCAGTCAAATCAACAGGAAAACCATAGGTGTCGTACAGTTTGAACAGTACTTTGCCGGGAATAGTGTTTCCAACGAGGCTTTGAAGGTCTTGCGTTAAAACCCTCATACCAGCATCCAGCGTTTTAGCAAACTGCTCTTCTTCTGCCAGCAATACTTTTTCAATTTGCGCCTGCTTGGATAACAGCTCTGGGTAAGCATCACCCATTTCTCCCGCTAAAGGAGCGACTAACTTATAAAAGAAAACACTATCTTGTCCGAGCTTATGTCCATGGCGCAGCGCACGGCGAATGATACGGCGCAGCACATACCCGCGCCCTTCGTTAGAGGGGATCACCCCATCTGCCACCAAAAATGAGCAAGAACGAATATGATCAGCAATAACGCGCAAAGACGGGTGTTCAGTGCCAGTTTGCCCCGTTTCCTTTGCCGCCGATTGCAGCAAACTCTGAAACAAATCAATTTCATAATTACTGTGGACACCTTGCATCACCGCCGCGATTCGCTCCAAGCCCATACCGGTATCCACCGAGGGTTTGGGCAGAGGCTGCAACTCACCACTGGACTGGCGATCAAACTGCATAAATACCAGATTCCAAATTTCGATGTACCGATCGCCGTCTTCATCCGGAGAGCCAGGTGGGCCTCCGGCAACCTCTTCACCATGGTCGAAGAAAATCTCCGTGCATGGCCCACAGGGGCCAGCATCACCCATAGACCAGAAGTTATCCTTTTCTCCTAGACGAGAAAAACGTTCAGCGCTAACCCCCATCTCCTTCAGCCAGATGTCAGCCGTCTCTTCATCATCCTGATATACCGTCACCCAGAGTTTTTCCTCTGGGAGGTTCATTTCTTTGGTAAGGAATTCCCAAGCGAACTTGATCGCCTCACGCTTAAAATAATCACCAAAACTGAAGTTACCGAGCATTTCAAAAAAAGTATGATGGCGTGCGGTATAACCGACGTTTTCCAAATCATTGTGCTTGCCCCCTGCCCGTACACAGCGCTGCGAGCTGGCAGCACGGGCATAAGCGCGCTTATCCTGACCAAGAAATACATCCTTAAACTGCACCATTCCCGCATTGGTGAAAAGTAAAGTGGGGTCATTACCCGGCACCAGTGAGCTACTGGGTTCAATCTTATGCCCCTGACGTTCAAAGTAAGATAAAAAGGCAGCACGTATTTCTTTACTTTTCATTTCCAAACCCTGTTTCAAACACTCATTATCAAACGCAATCCCGTATTGGGCCACTGCGCGATGCATCGCCAAAGCCACCGATTATAGCGATATTCCCCCCATGTAAACACATGGTTAAAATGAATACTTGCACTTTTTTACAAGTTGCCTACCCTTGCTACTTTCTTCGGCATTCAAGGGAAACATCAAGCACTATGCGTACGCCTCCACCCCGTTCAGGAATAATTCTGATGAACCTTGGCACGCCAGAGCAGCCAACAGCTTCATCCATTCGCACTTATCTAAAAGAATTCCTCTGGGATAAACGTGTTGTAGAACTGCCTCGCCCACTGTGGTGGCTAATACTTAATTTCATCATCCTTCCTTTGCGCCCGCGTCAAATCGCCCACGCTTACCAAGCAGTTTGGCAAAAAAATGGCTCCCCATTAAGGGTGATCAGCGTGGAACAAGCAAAGAAGCTGCAGGCACACTTAGACCAACAAACGGGAGAAAGCCGGTGTCAGGTTGAGCTGGCCATGACCTACGGTCAGCCGAACTTTGGCACAGCATGGCAAAACCTAAAAACACAGGGAGTGGAAAACGTCTTTGTACTACCGCTGTACCCACAGTATTCCGCCACCACCACGGGGGCAGTTTTTGACCAGCTAAGCCAAACCTTCCAAAATGAGCGTAATGTACCAGAACTGCGTTTATGTAAGGATTACCATCAGCACGCCACCTATATTGATGCCCTAGCAAAATCCGTACGTAGCCACAGGGAAAAGCGGGAAGAAAACCAAGAGCAAATCGAGCAAGACTTTCTCCTGTTTTCCTTTCACGGCATCCCCAAGGCTTGTATCGACAAAGGCGACCCTTACTATGAGCAATGCAAATTAACGGCAGAAAAGGTCGCTAAGCACTTAGGTTTGAAGCCAGAACAATGGCAAGTGAGTTTTCAATCCCGAGTAGGAAAAGCCGAATGGCTACAACCCTATACGGATGAAACAGTACGGCAATTAGGAGAAAAAGGTTTACAGCGCCTCGATGTTATCTGCCCTGGGTTTTCAGCAGATTGCCTGGAAACCCTTGAGGAAATCAATATGCAGAATCGTGAACTTTATGAGAAATCTGGCGGACTTGGCTTTCACTACATCCCTGCCCTAAATAGCTCAAAAGAGCACATTCAACTTTTTTCTGCTCTCTACAAAGAAAAGTGCCATGATTGGATATAAATTCAAACACTGCCTAAACCACTAATTTTTGGTGGCCGGTTTTGGCCCCGATCCAAGCATATTAGAAATATCCTCCATCTGCTCTTTCGCGTTTTCAAGCACCTCTAAACTCTTTTCTGGGGATAACTTATTCACCGGAAATTTCTTATAGGCAGGCATATCCACCACATGAGGCATACTACGTAAAGAGGGTGTACCCACCGCAGCATGCCACCGCGACAACAATATGACATCGCTAAGGTCTAATTTGGCCCCACCTTCTCGCATCCAGTCTTCCCGCGACTTCATCACCCCGATAAACTCTTCATCAAAACCCCATAATTTTACAAGGTGATACCCCACTTCTGATTTGTAGGCATTCACAACGCGCTTCACTTCAGTATAATCCTTCGCCACATCGGGGTAGTTTTCAGATAATTCAGCCAGCAGCGGTAACGCGCCAATATCCTGGATCAAACCTGCCAACATGGCTTTATCTGGACTCACTCCATGACAGTAAACCGCCAACACCGAGGCAATGGCAGCGGTCTGCACGCTGTCTTGCCAAATCTCACTGGAGACATCCCTTAGCACCTTCTCTCGGAAATTAAATAAAGCGCGTAGCGAGTGACTATAAACCACATTGCGCGTTGCATTCCCACCCATTCGTTTCACCGCATCGGCAACATTATTATAGGGCCGCGATGATCGGTATAGAGGGCTGTTTGCAGTGCGAATAATACGTGTAGCCAAGGGAGGGTCAGCCTGAATAATTCGCGCCATTTCCTTAACGCCTACGCTATCATCTGCCACCGCACGCCGTACTTTCTGCGCCACATCAGGCAAACTCGGTAAGCGCGCTTCATTGGAAATCACCTTTTTATATACCTGGTGATAAATTCCTTCTGCAGTACGCCGTTTAGCCATTATTTTTTTTGCAAGAAAACGTGCCTCTCCTTCAACCGCCACAGGGCCTCCAAACATTTTCATATCGCATTCATCGTAACGACTCGGCTCACGCTAAAATTCGCGCATAACTGCGTTAAAAAATGATTATCTATAGGTATAAACTCACATTTTTTGCCTTGTTCTGCTCAAATTTGAACGCAACCTGAACAGTTACAGAGTTCGCTGAGGTGTTACCATTCATTTACTCATCTATTTAAGTGTAGTCAACAAAGCCCATTAACCTAAAAAGACGCGCGTTATGGCCGAAGCACTCAAAGATGTATATAACCAAGCATTCATCAACCGGCTTACAAATGAAATTCACTGCCATACACCCAAACTGAATGCAGAAAAATTTAACGCCCTTGTATTTGACCAGAAATGGAATCAACGCGAATTAAAATCACGCATGCAGCACATCAGCCGAAGCCTGCACGACTGCCTCGATATGGATTTTGTGGCCGCCATTAATATTTTGAAACGCACAGCACCTGCATTTGGCGGATTTGAGGCAATGTTATTCCCCGACTATGTGGAACAATTTGGCCAAGATCACTGGAATGATTCTATTGACGCGCTCGAAGAACTAACCCAGCACTCAAGCTCCGAATTTGCTGTCAGACCTTTTATTCTGAGCAACCCAGAGAAAATGATGGCGCAAATGCTGGCGTGGTCACATCACAGCAACCACCACGTTAGACGCTTAGCCAGCGAGGGATGTCGCCCAAGACTCCCCTGGGCAACGGCCTTCCCCCTCTTTAAAAACAACCCCTTGCCAATACTGCCCATCCTCGAAAACCTGAAGCAAGACCCCTCAGATTATGTTCGCCGGAGCGTCGCGAACAACCTGAATGATATTGCTAAAGACAACCCAGACATTACCCTTAAAACCGCAAAAACCTGGAAGAGCCAACACACCCACACCGATTGGATAATAAAACACGGGCTCCGCACACTATTAAAACGCGGCAATAAAGAAGCCCTTACCCTCATCGGAACCCATAACAGCGACCATATTACCCGCGCCGTACTCACCCTTGACGATGACAAGGCCCTTATTGGAGAAACACTCTACTTTCAGGTAGATATCAGCGGGGGCACAGAGAATCTAGGCAAACTACGCCTTGACTACCATATAGACTTCGTCAAAAAAAATGGCTCTCTCTCACGAAAAATATTTAAACTTGCAGAAGGAAACTACACCGAAAAACACAAAATATTCACGAAAAAACACTCTCTTCGTCAAATGAGCACCCGAACCCACTACCCCGGCACCCATCATGTTACGCTGGTTATCAATGGTGAAGAAAAGTCTGTAGCAAAATTTAACCTCTCCACATCAAACCTATAAACACTTGTAACGCGACTTTCTACAATTGTTAGCTATATTTAAATATAACCTCTTTTACTCTTATTTAAGAATGGCTTGGTGACAGCTTCCTGATGATTTTTAAACGAAAAAAGAATAAAGACAATAGCAAAACCCACCCCTATTTTGCGGGTAACGTTAACCTGTTGGATCAAATACTGCAGGCGCATCTGCTGTTAAACGCAACAGCGGCGACGACCTCCGGAGCACAAAAAGCAAGCACAATGCTTTTGGACTCCTCCCCCGAAGAGGGAACCATTACCATCGACGCACTGAGCCCTATAGACAAAAACAAAGGGCTCAAACCTGGTAGCGCGTTCAAACTAGACGGAGCCATAAATGGCACCAACTTTTCATTTCAGTCACGCATAAAAAAGATACTACAGGATCAAGAAGGCAACCTCTCCTTTCAACTGCGCTTCCCTGAAAAAATTCATTCCGAACTGCAAAGAGATTCCTTTCGCGTCAACGTGAGTGTTATCAAAGAACTCAAGGTGCTTCTGTACACAGAAGACGATGACCCACTCGTCGGCTATCTGAGAGACATCTCAGCAACCGGATTTCGCGTTGAATTTAAAGGAAAACCTCACGCACACTTCAGCTCTACTGATAGAACTGCAAAATGCCTGATCCAGCTTCCCGACTCAACAAAAGTAGAGTGCCAAGCAAAAATTATGCACGTTGGTTATAACCCTGACCTAGACATCTGCAAACTGGGTTGCAAATATACCGACATACCCGGCCAAGGCCAGCGCATCATTAGCCGTTTTATTAATAACATACAACGAGAATTAAAAAGGAAAGAACAAGGAGAGGATTTTGCTTAATCAACAGCCTGCTTATCAAAGCCGCAATCTTTTAGGTATTCTTTTTTAATGGCTCTGGGCAGCCCTGTAATGTCATCACTTAAATCTAATAGATTTTCTTGTCGCGAACCGCTACATCTAAGCTAATTCACGAGCAACACCTCAGCGAACTCTGTAACTGTTTAGATTGCGCTCAAATTTATGCTACATGATTTTCCGAAGGAAGCGGAGCAAGCAATAGCAGCTGACCAATATAGCGGCTATATGGTTTGTAGGGCTGCGCCCAAAAGCGGCCAGTTCATGCAAACCATTAAGTAGTAACCAAGCGCAGCGCGGTAGTAAAGAAAATATTGGCTACCGCGCTGCGTTAAAATCCAGTGGCACCCTTGCTGCGTAGGCGGGTTTAGCATTGAAAGGAAATAACTATTCCCTAATTGCTTTTAGGCTCCCATTCCCACCACTCATGCTCCCCATCTGACCTTTGCGCTTGCGTTCTAAAGACTGACCAGTGCGCATGGTATATCTCCTCTCCTTCACGAGAACAGGCATCAAGAGATGGCGGGATCGCGGTGATTGCATTTCCATCATCGTTTGCCTTTATAGTGATCCCCTCTGTCGCATCAACGGCTACAACGAGGCCATTAAAATTATTTTCGTGTAGCACTGTGGATCTATCTGTATCGAAGTATTGAATATGAACATAAATTGTTTTGTTAATAAGATCGTTTAAAGAAATAGACATCTAAATTCTCGAAGGAGGAGTAAGCGTTATTAATCGTAGCGGTTAAAGTTTGCGATGGCGGTTTCTCATGCTTCTAATATTTTCCCTATTGTTAATTCACAGAGTTTTATTAGGATAAATTCAATAGAGATGCTACCAACTGGTATACGTGAACTAATGAAGTAAAAGTCCTCTGTAGAAAGATCACAATCGAAAACTATGCGGTTAGTAGACGATAACTACTAGCGAATGGCAAGGGCTGAACCGCGAGGCTTCGCCTGACTGGGGCGAGGAGCGCTGACACAAAAGCAGCCCATCATTGGCGCATGCCCGAATTAATCAGCCTACTTTCTTTAGGTATTTACAGGAATCCCCCATTGCAGATCAGCTTGATACAGCAGTGTAGGAGAGCCAAAGAGACCCCTGTGCTTACCCGATTATGTTCTATTTATTTCTATACGAGCCAAACCATTTTCTTCAAGTTCGGTCGCCCAAACATCTTCTGCCGCACCAATTGCACTAAACCTCTCCTCAATCTCCAGATCAGAAAGTGATTCAACGCCATATTTTTTAATAACATCTCGATCTACTAACTTGGAAATCAAAACCTCCCAAAATGAATCTTCTTCAAATTCTTCAATGTATTGCCTGCTTCGACAGTTTTCTTCGCCTTCTTTAGTTAGATAATAACCATTTAATTTCTTACTGTGCTCTATAAGGTCTTCACACTCCATTTCTTTATGGTGACTAAATACTTTTTGGATTATCTCTGAATACTTTACGACATCCGCACTTTCTTCTACAGAATGTGCATTAACCACCCAATCGGCCATATCCAGTAATTCTACCAATGCGCGATATTCTTTTTTGGTGAAATTTATTTTCATTGTGCTTTCCCTTATTCCCTATGACGGTATTTTTTCGAGGGTGGTGCCGATAAAACAGAGCACTTCACATGATTAGCTTGCGGTACAACGCTGCAAAACAACCAGCACCATCACTCTATTAAAACACTTTTAACTCGAATCGCCTATGGCCACAGAAAGCCCAAATTGACTGGCTTTGTGTACACGCAGAACAAGAATTTTAACGCACTAAAAATGCCTATTACAAGAAGATCGCCGTATAAAACGACACCTCATTTGGCTCTCTATTTATATCACCAGAGGTGAAATACAAACCTAATACCGGTCGGCTTAGTCATTAAATTAATGTCGCGCTTAGTACAGGGTTAGCTCAAGATCAAAGGAAAGCGATGATGCATGCAAAGCGTAAGGCCTGACCCCCTCTTTCTGCAAAGCATAAGGCCTGACCCCCTCTTTCCCTGACCCCCTCTTTCCTTAAGCCCGCAATTTGTGAATCGTTTAATTTGGTATCACCGGTACGCAACATGCCGGCAAATGCTGTTGCATTTGCAATGCGAACAATAAAATCAAAGAAAAACGGCGACGTGTTAAACGCCGCCGTATCGGTGGCATACGAACTCATCTTCCTGCTGATAGCTTTCGTATGCCGTTTTTTAGGTTAAAAGATTATTTCAGATCAAAGCGATCGAGGTTCATCACCTTGGCCCACGCTATGACGAAGTCATTAACAAATTTCTCTTTGCCATCGTTAGAGGCATAGACTTCTGCGACAGCACGCAGCTCCGAGCTGGAACCAAAAATAAGGTCAACCGGTGTGGCCGTCCATTTAAGTTTTCCAGTGACACGATCAAGACCTTCGTATACACCAGGAAACTTGGATGACTTGCTCCACTTCGTAGACATGTCGAGCAGGTTCACGAAAAAGTCATTGTTCAAGGTACCGGGTTTGTTTGTAAGCACACCGTGTTTAGACTGTCCGACATTGGCATCCAAGGCTCGCATGCCGCCAACCAGAACCGTCATTTCAGGCACGGTCAAGGTTAACAGGGCAGCCTTTTCCACCATCATCGCTGTCGGAGAGCCATAGCTGTTGTCACTGTAGTAATTGCGGAAAGCGTCAGCCTTGGGCATCAGCCTTGCAAAAGACTTCACATCGGTCTGTTTTTGTGTGGCATCGGTACGACCGGGCGCGAACGGAATCGCAACGTCGTGCCCAGCTTTCTTGGCCGCCTTTTCAACGGCTGCAATACCACCCAGAACAATCACATCAGCCAAAGAGACTTTCTTTCCGTTCGACAGCGATTTGTTGAATTTTTTCTGAACCTTGGTCAGGGTTTTTAACACTTTCGCCAGTTCTTTAGGATTGTTCGCTGCCCAATTTTTCTGAGGTGTAAGTGCAATACGTGCACCGTTGGCACCACCGCGCATGTCGGAACCACGGAAGGTGGAGGCCGATGCCTAAGCCGTTCTAACCAACGTAGGAATGCTCAAACCGGACTTAAGAATTTTTGTCTTCAGTGCTTCAGCGTCTTTGGTATCAATCAACTTATGATCAACCGCCGGAACTGCGTCTTGCCAAATCAGTTCTTCCGCAGGAATCTCACTACCCACATAACGCGCACGAGGGCCTAGGTCACGATGTGTCAGTTTGAACCAGGCCTTGGCAAAGGCAAGGTCAAATTGTTGAGGATTTTTCAGGAAACGCTCGGTGATCTTGCGAAATCCAGGATCTTTCTTTAGTGCCATGTCCGTCGTGAACATGATCGGTGCATTCCGTTTACCCTTTATGTGGGCATCCGGTACGAGTTGTGCCGCTGCTTCATCCGTTGGAATCCACTGAGTTGCACCGGCTGGACTTTTCGTTTTTGTCCACTCGAATCGCATTAGATTATCCAGATAAAGCATAGACCAGGCGGTTGGTGTAGAAGACCAGGCACCTTCGAGGCCGCTCGTCATGGCATCAGCACCTTTACCACTGCCACATTTATTTTTCCAGCCAAAGCCCTGCTCTTCAATACCTGCAGCTGCAGGTTCTGCACCCACACACTCCCCTTTAACCGCACCATGGGCTTTACCTAAGGTGTGCCCACCCGCAACAAGCGCAACAATTTCTTCATCGTTCATAGCCATGCGGCCAAACGACTCGCGCATATCTGCGGCTGCCGAGAGCGGGTCGTGATTACCGTTTGGCCCTTCTGGGTTCACATAGATTAACCCCATCTGCACAGCGGCCAGAGGGTTTTTCAGTTTGCCCTCTTTGCTGTAACGCTTATCGTTGGCAAGCATAACGGTTTCAGGTCCCCAGTAAACCAGATCAGGTTCCCAGTCGTCTGTACGTCCGCCGGCGAATCCAAAGGTTTGAAAACCCATGGATTCCAGCGAGACATTACCCGCCAGGATCATCAGGTCACCCCAAGAGACATTACGCCCGTATTGTTGTTTGACCGGCCACAGCAATCGGCGCGCCTTATCCAGACTGGCATTATCCGGCCAGCTGTTGAGTGGTTCAAAGCGTTGCTGGCCGCCATCGGCACCGCCGCGCCCGTCAGCCGCACGGTAGGTACCTGCACTATGCCAGGCCGTTCTGATCATAAGACCACCATAGTGACCCCAATCTGCAGGCCACCAGTCTTGTGATGTTTTTAACGTTTTCTCAATGTCTTTTTTCAGTGCGTTGATGTCGACACTATTGAAGGCCTCAGCGTAATTAAAACTTTCACCATAGGGATTGGATCTGGCATCGTGGGCACGAAGAGGTTCTAGGTTCAGTTTTTCCGGCCACCAGAACTGATTCGACTTGGCCATGGTATCCGCTGCTAGCGAGCTTGCTGACGCAAGTGCTGTCATTATTACCGCTAAAGCGGTAAACAAAGACATTGGTTTTTTTAACATGGTAACTGCCCTCCCGAGCCTAGTTGATTAAATGTAAAAGGGCAGTATAGGCTTAGTCACGCTAATAGGTACATTGAATTCTAGTATAAGCTGGTGCACTTGATTTTAGAGCATGGGGTTACACAGTTTATTTTACACCCTCATTTGAGGGTTCGTTTTTTAGGGTAAGGCCACATACAAATCTTGCCCCCTTTTTCTTTTTTTAAAAATTCTGGCTTTGAGCCGAATGAAGATTTTTTAGCAAGCTTCTCATGAAACCCTAATGACAAATAATTTTAATTTTTCTTCACTGTTCGCATTTTAATATCGATGACGTAGCGCCTATTTTCCTCATCAATAATTTCTATCGTTACTCTCTCGGCACCTTCTAATAAACTTTCAATAAAAACATCCTGTACATCGTTTTCCATTTTCTCGTCATACTCAATAGGATAAACCTTGAGCTCCACAGTTCGTTGCCACTCGAAACATCATAGGCGGCAAGATATCCGCCATTTTGATCCAAGCCTCGCGCCCTTCCCCAATGTATAACTTCAAACCCTGTGTCACCCATTGTTACTGGCGAAACGTCATCTGGCCCCAGACGTTCTCCCATCGGCATGCCTAATCCCTCATCACCCATATTTCTACTCCCTAAAAATATATTTCATTCATCTACTTCTAACTATTATCAATAGTTAGAAGTAGATGAATACCCTGCCAAATCCAATGCAAAATATCCCCAACTATCCCCAACTATCCGCATTTTGAATAGCCTTAGCATATAGGAAGCTGGCCTTATTAGGCTTCAGCCCATGAGGGTCGTAACAATGATTCTGGGTGCTAATACCATGATGAGAAAGTTCATGAATGAAGGTCTGGGCGCAGAGCCACTGCTTTCCCGTATTTCCAGTAAGGCGTGTAAATGCGCCCTCAAGATAAACAATGGGGGACCCTCCCGCCCTCACCACCCCGAAAAGCCGCACCGAAATATTTATTTCTTTGAGCGCGCCAATCTGGGTAATCAGCAAATACAAGAGATGAGGCACTGCAAGAAACAGATATTTTATTGAAACCTACGGTTAATTTCGCCCGAGCATCTTTAAGCTCGTCTTCACCACTACTTTCATAAAAAAACCAACGCTCAATCATAGCTTCACTAGTCTTTTTGACTGCCAAGCTTAAATTTAGCGTGCTCGGAGAGTTTTTTGGCAAGCCCTAGAGAAGAGTTCACCCACGTTCTTTCTTGTTCAGCAAATATTCACGCGGAGTAAGCCTTTGGTGCGGAATGAACCCACACGTCTTAACCACATTTTTTCGTAGTAGGTACAAGTGAGTCAATATTTTTATTGTCGTCACTCTTCCCTCTACAGAACCTAAGCCTTTAGGGTTTTTCGCCGCATTAAGAATAGCATCACCCGATGAGGTCTTCCCCAACTGGATGCCTTCTTTAACATTTTTACGCAACAGATCAGGCGCATTGGAGTTAGCACTATCGAGTCCATTCGGACCCTACAAGGGTTTAAGGAAAAATTTTCAAAAGAAACCTTCCACTATGGCGAAAACGTTTCCTTTTCTACAGCATCTTTAGCCTTTAGGTACACATCAGTGAACTTATTTATTCCACCTCCTGTAGAGATAAATATAATTCACAACCATTCAGTTAAAAGAACGACAGGGTCAGGTCATAAATTAATATGTTTTTACCTGTTTACAGCTTTTACAAACTTCCTTAGCTGAATAACATATTAATTAATGTCTTAACCCTTTTTGTCACCTTTATTTACAGCCCGAGATTCCGCACCAAAACTTCTGCTGATTTAATAACACGCTTTGTACGAAAAAGCTCTGGATGCTTTTCTTCGTCAGTGTAGCCTGTAGGTTCTTCAGTTCCGGTGCTAACGAACCAAGAGGTTTCGGGTCTCCGCTCACCTAGCTCTTTTTTTAGCGCCTGCGGTGTAATACCTAAGGCTTTGGCCGCTGCATTATAGGTACAGCGAGTTGTAACTTCGTTCAGGTAATCAACTACTGCGGTTATTTTATTCTGCATTACAATATAATCCTTGAAAAGTTAGCGTGTTATTAAGCGAAATAATAGCTCCCCCTGCATTCAACTAATAAACGCATAACCTGGGTTGATAGAAAATGTGCTTAGCTACTTATAAGCCAATCACATTAGCTTATAACAATAATGAATGTAACAAGTAGCACCTGACCTATGTGCAACGATGCCAGATTTACGCACCAAATTATACAGGTTTAATGCAGCAGTATTTTGCCAAGGGAGGGAGTAAAGCAAACATTGTGCTGCTGGGTCTAAATATACCCCACTCCACAGTCCCTAGCTATCCCCGCATTTTTACCACTAAATAAGGCAGAGTGCCCCAGAAATCGTCCTAAACCCCGAGTCACTGCCCTCTCACCTGATAAGTACCGCAGCCACTCTTTTTTACAAGTAATGACAAGCACTCTGCACAGGATATGTACGGGAGGGAAATTGAGATCGAAATCACAGGGAGTAGTTCTACTGTAAACTGCTGATAGAAGTTAAGAAAGGAGTTGTTTACAGGCCTTGCGAGTACTGGACACAGGAAGCGCTAGAGGAAGTTATAAAATTTGGTGCCTAGGGCCGGAATCAAATAATTGCACCAACAGTAGCCTCTTTAGGGAAACTGCGAGCTAACAACGAAAACATCCTATGAGACGATATGGCAGAGCCGGCCCCAAAGCTTGCCCCGTGGTAACTATTCAGCGAATCCTGTAACTGTTCAAATTTGAGCAGAACAAGGCAAGAAATGTGAGTTTATAAGTATAAATGATCATTTCTTAACGCCGTTATGCGCGAATTTGGACGTGAGTTGAATAGTTACGCCCCGTGAAACACATTGGGTACGAAGTGCATTGGGACCGACACCCCGCTGGCCAAATGAAAACAAGCCTCCGGCTAAGTGACAGTTTCGGCCAGTTTTCTGCCGTGTTCTGTTAGGCAGTATTGCTGTAAACGGCTGTTGGGTTTGTCGGGGATGGTCATTTCTATGAAGCCTGCTTGTAGTGCAGGTTTTAGGTAGCGCTCGCGGAAGGACTCTCGGTCTTTGAGTGATAACCTAGTTTGCAGATCACTTCTATTCAGCGGTTTGTCAGCTTGATACAGCGCCTTAATCAATCGTTCGACTTGTGGGGTGACGCTCTTCCCAGCGCTTTCTATGGTCTCTAGAACCACGTTCAACATGAATTCGATAAAAGGTGCAGAATCGGTATTTTTAGTACTCAGATTGATCGCTTGGTAATACTCGCTTTGATGTGCGTGCACCATGCTTTCCACCGGTAGCTGTGCCAGCAGAGGGTTCCATTGGCTTAATATCAGGGTTTGCCATAAGCGCCCCATGCGGCCATTGCCATCGGCAAAGGGGTGAATAAATTCAAACTCGTAGTGAAAGATTGAGCTGGAAAGAAGCGGGTTCTGGTCGGTATCCTTCAGCCAGGTTAGTAAATCGACCATCAATTTTTTTACGCGCTTGGCCGGGGGCGCCATATGCACCACGACATCGCCACTCATCACCCCGACATTACCGTTACGGTAGTGGCCAGCATCGTCAACCAGGCCTGCCATCAATCCTTGGTGGGCGCTTAATAAATGTTGTTCGTAAGTTTTAATGGCGTCTCGGGCTTCTAGAATTTCCTTAGGAGGTGCTATCACTCGCTTGCCTTCCAGTATCGCGGTGATTTGCTCTTCGCTTAGGGTATTGTTCAATAGCCAATGAGCCTTAAATGGTACGAATCTGACGAATGCGGCGAAGGCTTAAGTTTTTCTTATCATCCAACACAGATAAGCGCCCCAGTTGTTCGCTAATCTCGGAGATCAGGCGAATGATAGTTGGGGTGATGGTATAGGGTGGTTGGTAGGTTTTAGTCATATTGAGCCGCCCACTTCTTCGCTGCTATCCAGCCAATCATTAAAATATTCGAAAAACATCTAAAGGACGACATCTAATTTCCGCTATCCATACGGAATTTTTACGCAATATTCCGCTTAACCTTCCCAATTAAATCGCTATCCTTTCCTTTTTTAAGGTAAAGCAATAACCACGTTTCACTTGAAAACCACCCTCTTATCATTAGAATAGCGGATCGTTTTTTACTCTAATCAGACCATTGAGAGCCGCACTGTGAACAAGACGTCTTTGCAACTACACTTTGAAAGCCTCCGCAGTAACCGAATATTTGAACTGTTTGTGGTAATGGTCATTATCTTCTCGGCATTAATGGTGGGTGCAAAAACCTATAACATGCCAAAAGAGGCACTAATAGCCGTTAAATGGCTAGATGTCTTGATCACCGTGATTTTCTTGTTCGAAATCACAGTACGATTCATTGGCGAAGAAGTTAAGAGAAACTTTTTTAAGAGCGGTTGGAATATCTTTGATTCACTGGTCGTCATAGTAAGCCTAGTCCCTATTGAGGGCAGTGAAATGGCACTTGTGGGCCGCCTAATCAGAATATTCCGAGTGTTACGAATGATCTCTATCATCCCCGAACTCCGTTTATTGATCAATTCTTTGATGAAAGCACTGCCACAACTGGGTTATGTAGTATTGCTAATGTTTATCATTTTCTACATTTATGCCGCCATCGGAAGTACTATTTTTGCGGCAATCAACCCCATATTATGGGGAGATATCTCAATTTCAATGCTGACTTTATTCCGAGTAATGACATTTGAAGATTGGACAGATGTGATGTATGAAACAATGGAAGTTCATCCACTTAGCTGGTTATATTTCTTGAGTTTTATTTTTCTGACAACCTTCGCATTTTTAAATATGGTCATCGGTATTATTGTTAGCGTCATGGAAGAAGAGCATACGCGTGAACGAGAAGAAAGGGATGCACGAGAAGGAAAAATTACGATTGAAGACCTTCACCAACAGATTCGAGAGTTGAAAGCGTTGATTCAGAAAAGTTAGTACTTCCGACATATCAATAAGGCCTTATATGCCGTCTTTAACATATCGGGCTAATGCGCAATTACAGGGTAATCCTACCTCATTAATTGGGGTCACCAATAATCGGGGTCGCTATTTTTTGCGTGTTTTTGAATTCTTTGTTGTTGATGGCGCGCAAGTTTGTTATTACTATTCATGAAGGTGGGCTCTCAATGATGGCTATTTGTTTCGTCGCAATCAGCTTATCATTGAGTTACGCTT
>JAESUE010000292.1 GCA_016763235.1 Pseudomonadales bacterium | reverse complement strand
TTATTGGCGATGGGCTTTGCCTCGCGGCCGGCTGGCTACGTTTTTCCTTTGGCATTTCGCTATTAATCATCGCAATAGGCAAAATCGCTCGCTACGCGGCGGTGATTTATTTCTTCAATTAGCGGGCTGGGGTTTGTTTTTCAACAGCAGCACAACCCCTATCAAGGCTCCGGCCAGCGCTCCATATAAATGCGATTCAACCAATACATGGCCGCCAATCAGCTCCGACATAGACTGGCTATAATAGCTGGACTGCTCCCAGATGATTTTCCCGAAGACGCCCAGTAACAAAATAACATTATTAAAAAAAAGGTTTCGCAAGTCTAGAATGCCTCCGGCCACAACCAGACCATGAAGCGCTCCAGACAGACCGACATAAGCAATCACTTGCGGAGAAAAAAACCACAAGCCCATACTTGTACCCACCAATGAAAAGGTAAAAACCAACAGCCAAGTATGACCGCGCAAAACCTGATGTAATAGGAGTGTGACCAACCACATTCCCAGCAAGTTAAATAGGAGATGCAGTTCACCCAAGTGACACAGATGCCCAGTAAGCAAACGCCAATACTCCCCTCCTTCAATGGAAAGACGCTGATAACGTAGCCATTGCGTGGCAGCGGGATCAAAAATATAGATCACAAGGGAAAGTATGCTGATAATAAGTGGGGCGTAAATATTATTGACAACGGATGTAATACGCTCTTTATTCAATAAAACTCCTCAAGCTTGGAATAAAATGCCTATAATAACGGATTTCACCTTAACCAAGGTTTAGCCCAAATATAACTCTAAATACCAACGGAATTAATTTCATGCCTCAACCAAGAATCATACTTTCGATTTTCCTTCTGGTTTTCTCGAGTCAGAATTTATATGCAGCAGCCTGCCCTGAAAAAAACACACTAAACCCAAAGAGCCGTATCCTTTCCAACCCCTGGGGTAGCGAACTCATCAACAGTCGATTCCAATCTAGCGAAAATGCAGGCATTAACGCAAAAGATGTGCCGCGTTTAAAGCTTAAATGGGCCTATTATTTACCACCACGCTTCCCCGGCACAAGCGAGTTACGCTCCCAGCCGGCCGTTACGGAAGATACATTATACCTTGGAGCACAAGATAGTAATCTTTACGCCCTCGATACAGAAACGGGGTGCACACGATGGACTTACGAACATGATATCCAAGTTCGCTCAGGCGTCGTCTTAGGCGACATCGGTTCCAATGGCTCCCGAATGGTATTTTTTGGAGACGACAACGGGTTCGTTACTGCATTGGACGCGAACACGGGGAAAAGCCTGTGGAAAACAGAAATGGATTCTCACCCCAATGCATTGATTACTGCCGCGCCAACTTTATATAAAGACCAGCTCTACGTATCCGTTTCTTCTCTTGAAGTCGTTTCAGCCATGAACCCGTTTTATAATTGCTGCACATTTCGTGGCTCGGTCGCGCGAGTAGATGCGCTCACTGGGAAAATAATCTGGCAAACGTATTCCGCTCCAAAATCAGAAAAAGCCGGAACAAACAAATTGGGAGTTCAAATGTGGGGGCCATCTGGTGCGCCCATCTGGAATACTCCCTCTATCGACGCGAAGCGCAACGCACTTTATGCCGGCACTGGGGAAAACTATTCAAGCCCCGCATCAAAGGGAAGCGACTCCATTCTGGCTATAGACTTGGACAGCGGCAAACTCCTCTGGGAAAAACAACTGACCAGTGGCGATGCGTGGAATATGTCCTGCACCTTGCCCGGCAAACTCAATTGCCCCAAAGAGGATGGCTTTGATCTCGATGTTGGCGCTAACACAATTTTATATCATTTAAACGATGACAGTGACTTGGTTATTGCTGGGCAAAAATCCGGTATCGTTTGGGCACTTGACCCCGACAAAAACGGCGCTGTTGTCTGGAAATCAAAAGTTGGTCGAGGTGGCGCACTGGGCGGTATACACTGGGGAATAGGCAGTGATGATCGTTATATTTACGCCCCCAATTCCGATTACGAGCTTAGTTTATTCAACATCATCGAGGCAAGACGCCCACCGGGGGAAAAAAGCCCAAGCTTAAATGCGCTTGACCCGAAAACTGGCAAAATCGCCTGGAAATATACCGAAAAGTTCAACTGCCCTGACCCTGACGATTGTGACGATGGCTTTTCAGCACCGCCAAGTATTATCCCCGGAGTAGTCTTCGCAGGTACAATGCTCGGAAAGCTCTATGCATTTAACCGCGATTCAGGCGCAGTAATATGGGAATACGATACAACCCAAAGCGTAATGACCATCAGTGGTGACGAAGGCCACGGCGGCTCTATTGATGTCGATGGGGCGGTTATCGCGGGAGGCCAGCTTTACATCCATTCAGGGTATGGAAAAATGGGCAAAGATGGTAACGTATTATTAGTTTTTTCAATTGATGGGAAGTAACACTATGAAACTTTTATATAAAGTAGCAAGCGCCGCTGTACTATCCATTGCAATATTTAATGTGCAGGCAAAAGAAGCGTATTCCCCAAGCTCTGCAAGCGCCGCGATGGACGATGCACCACTGGTGGAAATACGCAATGCAAAACGCGTATTTCCTGGCATTCTGAGTGGTGGGCAGCCCACCAATGAACAGCTGGAGAAAGCAAAAAACAAAGGCTTCAAAACCATTATTAATCTACGCCCCGTTAACGAACACCGAGGAGGCGATGAGGAAAAAACGGTCCATAAGTTAGGCATGAACTATATAAATATTCCGGTAGCGGGTGCTAGCGGTATTACTAATGAAAATAGTCAAACGCTAATCAAAGCCCTTTCCGACAAAAGCATATACCCAGTGATGATACATTGTGCCAGCGGTAACCGCGTTGGTGCACTATTCGCGTTAGATGCCGCGCAAAGAGCGCAGCTCTCGACGGAAGAAGCCATTAATGTTGGCAAGCAATCAGGTATGACACGCTTGGAAGGTATTGTAAGAAACATTATCGAGAAATAGCAAAATTACCCAACAAAGCCTGTGAGGATGTAAAAATAATTGTGTAACTATTCAGACTTGAGCGTATTCTGATTAGTTACATACATTTTTTTAATCATTGTATTCATCATGCAGCTATTCGGAGGGGGTATACGAATAAATTTTAATTAAAATGCTC
>JAESUE010000291.1 GCA_016763235.1 Pseudomonadales bacterium | reverse complement strand
CAATCTGAACAGTTGCAGAGTTCGCTGAGGTGTTGCGAATTAAGCTTGAATCGTTATAAAACTCGTCATTCATCTAGTCGCTTTATTTCACCGAGCCTACCAAGCGTAATCCTCGCCGATATAATCATAAAGTTGCGCATTTAAAGGTGCGAAAAAATCGGTGAGAGACTCTCTGCTTTCTTCGCTCATCTCCCCCTTAGGTCCCGCATTTTCCACCGCAGTCTCTACAGGATTATAATCTGGTAGACCAAAAAAATCGTAAACTGTTTTAGCAGTAGTGGTGGGGTTTTCAAAAAAGCATTCTGCTTTGATGAGTAAAACATTCTCTTTGCCAAAGTTCTGATGCAGGCTTTTGATAAAAGGCAGGTAGATACTGTGTTGTATATAACCTCCGCAACCAGCACCAGCTAGGGTTATGCCTGTGGTGGCTTTTTGTTCACTCGCTTCTATTTCCAGTTTGATAAGTTCGTCAAAACCGGGGAAATTTTTCCATAATTTGTCCTTTTTGAGCCGTTTCATAAATACTTGATCCCACCGCCAATGTGAAAAGGTGCGATCCACGGGGTTGCGCATAATCATTATAACCTTGCCATTTGGATTTACATTTCTGGCAAGTAGTGGAAATAACAGGGAAGGGGCAACGGGGGAGCAGTAGGCAGTTTTGGCGACACCGTATTGTTCTTCGATAGCATTTTTGTTTTTTTGAGTTGGGAACTGAGCTTCCAATAAGCGGGAGATAGGGGCATCTCGCATACCTATTTCCTTGGCCAATGGCAATACAACGCAAGGGTGCTGCATGATGTAGTCGGCAAGTAGGGTCGTGCCTGAACGCACCGCGCCCACGCTAAAAAAGTCAGGTTTTACTCTGTGCTTATTATTGAGTGAGCGAACTGCTGTGCGCCACAATGGTGCTTGCATAAAATAATACGGTTGAAACTGGCGTTTCAGGTGGAGTGCGATTTTTTTGCTGCCAGTGGCATTTATATAGGCCGTATCAAGCTGTGCGGCGCGTCTAATTATTTCAAGCTTTTTTAGATCAGGTGCAAGGGTGGTCTGCGGGGGTATTTTCATATGGGATTTTTATTCGTGGTGAGTAAAATTGATTGAAGGCGACGGATACTAATTCCGAGTCACCCTTAATGCTTGAAAAAAACCTCTAATCGCATGGAAATGGATGCCACAGCTTCATAGTCACGTTCTCTTGGATAGTTTAGCTCAGGAATGACGTTGATATAGAGCCAGTCTTTATAAATAAGTTTGCGGTAGTGAGCGGACAAGAAGTAGGCATTAATAACATGGTGAGAAGCGCTTTCTCCCAATATGCCCAATTTGTAGTCGATGCCTTTATCTTCTCGCAAGTGCTGGAAAATACTAAAGATTTGAGCTGTCTCCAGAGTGTCTCGGTCTTGTGTCCAAGCAATATCAGTTTTAGCTTTGAAAAACAGAGAGTGTTCAAGGCTTTTTTCAAATGATATGGTGCTGATTGCTTTGTAACCATCTGAATGGAAATATGAGAGACGAAACCGGTAGGGGATATTCCATTCTTTAGCGGCGCTCCATCTACGTTGGGCGGTTAATCTTACGAACGGGTCGAGGGGTGCGCCGCCTTTTACGCCTAATCGAGAGCTTGTTTTCCAGTGCGCTCCTCTCATTTTGACTCGTTGTATTGCTGCTGAAATAGAGTCCCTGCCGGACTCTTGGTTACCGATAAAGCTGGGGCGATTCTTTTCATCGAGGCTTTCTGATTCTTCGGGATCATTTTCAATAATAAGTTTGTAGCGCTCCTTGGTGGCGGGCAAGTGCAGGCGAAATTTTATATCGCTCTCGTCTTGGTATTCACCACTTTCAACCCAGCGTCCTCCAAGGCGAAGTCTCGCGTAGCTTTTGTTAAGTTCGTTAAGGCTCTCTTCGCCTGCGAAGAAACCATCTACGCCCCGAGCGAATACATCGACGCGATTGCTCCAGTTATCGCGTGTATCGGAAAGGCGATATGCTCCCTTGCGCCATGCCGGGAGAGGTTTAGGCAGGCATTGGCTATTTTCTGGATTGGCGGAGGTTGAGATGTGGTTTTTATCGTCCTCGTTCGTCAGGTGTGTTGCGCTTACCTCCTGTGCAGTAAATAAAAAAAACCATAAGGTTAATATAAGTAAAGCAGGGGATGGTATTGAGGGAGCTTGACCAGGGAAACGGCTGTCCGTGTGATAGTGTTGGTATTCCATATGCCTAATGATAGCTGTAGATGAGATAAGGATAAAGAGCGAGTGGTGAAGGCTTGACGGTGTTTGTGTGGGAAAACCACTCTCTTGGGCGTCGATAGGAAGTGCTTATACGTATAATGGGTATATAATTCTGGAAAGTGTTGTAAAACTGTAAATATCGTCTCAATAGGAGGGAGTATGGATATTGAGAATATGTCTGAAAGAGAGCTTGTAGAGTTAAATCGCAGGATTGTTGAGCGATTAAAACTGCTGGAAAAAGCACAGGTTAATGGCGATATGATGCGCTTTTCCCAGGGTGATCGGGTTGCATTTGAGCCGGAAAGCGGAGTTTTTGTTAAGGGAGTCCTGGTTAAATTTAATACTAAAACCGTTCGAATTTTAACGGATGAAGGTGATACTTGGAATGTGGCTCCACGCTTTCTAAGGCGTTTGAATAAACCTGGTTTGGAGAGAAAAAAAGGCAAAGTTATACCTATGCCATCTCAATAAGCCTTTGTTTAAAAAGTGTTTTCATGTTCTCTGTTCTGCGTATGACGTTGCGGGGCAGGTGTTTTTTTAATTCTATTTTTATCTCTCTGGTGCCTGGAATAACAACTTGATATGAGTGACCTGTCGAATATTGAAAAAGTTTCCCTGAAGGAATATGCCGAAAAGGCGTATCTGGATTATTCCATGTACGTCATCCTAGATCGAGCACTTCCCCATGTTGGCGATGGCCTGAAGCCAGTACAGCGTCGTATTGTTTATGCGATGTCTGAGCTTGGTTTAAAGGCGAGCGCAAAGTTTAAAAAATCAGCGCGTACCGTGGGTGATGTTCTCGGTAAATTT
>JAESUE010000020.1 GCA_016763235.1 Pseudomonadales bacterium | reverse complement strand
TATTTTCAAAACATTATGCATAATTGACGCATGTGAGTATTCAAAACCTTCATAAGCGGAACGAAGATCAGCATGAGCATCAAATTGGAGTATTCCAAAATGATCGTATTCATGGGCTAAAGCTTCTATCATTCCTAAGCTAGAACTGTGATCTCCTCCAATTAAAGCAATTTTCTTCCCTTCTTCAATTTGGTATAATGCTTTGTGTTTGATGTAATCATGAAACAGTCTGTCAACCATTATTTATGAGAAGGGCATACACCTGAAACTAATACCGAAGGTAATGGAAAACAAAACCGCAACGACTCAGCGAACTGCAACTATTCAGCTTGCGTTTAAATTTGAGCAGAACAAGACAAAAAATGTGAGTTTATAGGGTTAAATAATCATTTTTTAACGGTGTTATGCACGATTTTAAGCGTGGGCTGAGTCGTAACACAAAATCATTGTAAAGGCTCAGCCACCCGAACGTTTCACTACCCACCCGTTTTTTGAAAGTTCATTCAATAGCACTGCACAATGATCACCTTGTAACTCAATAACGCCACCCTTAAGCGTACCACCCGTTCCACAGAGGGTGCGGAGACGCTTCGCAAGCGCCTTAAGCTCAGGCTCAGAAAGAGGCACGCCAGCTACAAGAGTCACCCCTTTACCTTTTCTACCTTTTGTCTCACGGGAAACACGCACCACACCATCAGTCTCTGGCAGCAATGACTTTTTTAAGAGACTACACCGACAAGCATTCACGGCCTGATTACAATTTGGGCAAATTCGCCCTTGGTCGGTTGAGTATACGCGACGCTGATTTTTACTCATAAGAACTCCTTTACCGGGGCAGTTTTATCTGCCACTCAATACACTGCGTAAATTATTACAAACTTTCGAGTTTAACTTTTGCTTTAAGGATGCTGGATTCAATTAATTGAGCCCGTTCACTGCCAGGCTCTCGTTGCTTGAGGAGCCTTTCCCAGCTATTAATTGCACGTTTATATTGCCCCGCATTAAACGAAAGCATCCCCTGAAATGCCAATGCCCGCGAGTTATCCGGTTGAACCGAAAAGACTTCCTTAAGAAGACGTTCTATTTCATCCGTCATCCGCCTGTCTCTCATCACCAGTTGCTGCAAACGAGCAACAACATTTGCTACGTCAGAGCCTGCCACTCCTTGATCTTGCCCCTGACTGGGCTCAGCCTTTCTAACCATAGCCTGCCTAGCCATTTGAATACTTTGTCGAAGCAAGGGAGCTTTATCGCTACTGCCCCCCCTTACCTCCAGCAGTTTCTCCCAGACGGCAATGGACTGCTCATAGAAACCTGAGTTATAAGACCCCATTCCCATAAGCATTAAAGCTCTTGTATTATTTGAGTTTTTTTCAAGAACCTCTTTCAGCAGCCCAGCGCTAACCTGGGTTAAACGGCCATCATTTTGTCTAATAAGAGTTTCAGCGTAAGCAATCTTTATTTCGGGGTGGTTAGGTGCCAACAGCATCGCTCTTTCAAATGCATTGATCGCAACATCGGTATTATTTGCCTGAGCATAGAGAAGCCCCAGCAATAACCATCCTTGAGGTGTCTCATCTCCTTGCTGTAAGCGTGCTTGAAGAACGGCAATAACGTCACCAAGATTATATTTTGCAATATCAGCTTGTGTATCTTCTCCTCGCTCCAAACCCATCAGCGCAGGGTTTATATCTTTCTTTAGCTGCCCCCAACGTTTTTCTGCTTCAAAATTTCCAAGTTGGAAGTAGAGCAAGAAACTTGCTAACGGTATTACAAGTACACAAAAAATAATTGTGTATCTCTTAGAGTTGCCTTGTGCCGAGATTATTTTCGGCTGAGGGCCGTCAACCAAGTGATCCGCAGGCAAGTCAATAAGCAGCCCTTCTTCAAGCTCCTCTATCGCTAAAGAAAACTGCTCATCATCTATGAGCCCTCTGTCTTTTTCTGAGGAAAGTTCTTGCAGACGCTCTTTGAACAACTCAACGTTTATTCGCGTACGGTCTATAGCGTAAGATTTACTTTTGTATAGAGGGAAAATAATAAGTGCAACGGCAAGCAAGCACATAAAACTTGCCGCAAATAAAAATGGAGTCATATATACACAGCTCTGACTAGTTGATGGGGGTTATTTATCATCGGTCCGTTTTGTCTCCCCAGGGTAACTGGAAAGTATTTGTTGCAGCTTTTCTCGATCTACATCCGGCTTATTACTGGCTTCCTTATTAACTCTTCTAGTTCGCCACAACAAAAATATTCCGACAAAAGAAAACAAGATAAATGGGCCAAACCATAAAAGCCAAGTAGATGGCTTAACTGGCGGGCGATACGTAACAAAATCGCCATAACGTTCTACTAAATAATCAACAATTTCAGTGTCAGACTTCCCCTGACTTATTAGTTTATAAACCCGCTTCTTCAAGTCTTTTGCAATCTCAGCGTTAGAACCAGAGAGATTTTGATTCTGACATTTTGGACAACGCAGCTCTGTAATCAAAGATTGATAACGCCGCTCGTCCTCGTCTGATTCAAACTCGTATATCTCGATTGATGCCAGCGTATTGAAAGCAATAATGCTGATAACCAGAAATAAGCACGCACGCACCGAGTTCATTGCGAAACCTCCCTGAGCGTCGTATTTTTACGGGCGCTGTTATAAATAGGGCGTAAAGTTGACTGCCAGTTTTCCATGGTAACAATTCCAACATGACGATAGACAATCCTGTTATCAGAATTTACGATATATGTTTCTGGCGCGCCATAAACACCAAGATCCAAACCAAGGTCACCGCTATCGTCACGAACAACGACTTTGTAGGGATTTCCTAACTGTTTTAAATAGGCGCGCGCCTCGCCCTCATCGTCTTTATAATTAAGTCCAATAATATCGACCCCTTTCTCGGCCAGTTGATTTAACACCGGGTGTTCCACGCGACAGGAAGGACACCATGTCGCCCAGACATTCAGAAGAAAGGCATCCCCAGATACTGATTCAGCTGTCAAAGTTTCCTGCCCGTATAAAGAGGGAAGAGCAAAGTCTGGCAGCATTTTTCCCAACTTGGCAGAAGGCAATAAGCGCGGGTCATTTCCCAGGCTAGAAAACAGCAAGCCTGCTAATGCAAAAAACATAAGCAAAGGAAGTAAATATATTAGCGTTTTATTTTTCGTCATTAACTAGCCTTCACTATCGATCTTACGGGATCATCTTCTAATTTGTAACGCGCTAGACGATAACGTCGATCAGAAATAACAAGAAATCCACCGAGCGCCGAAACAAGCGCGCCCAACCAAATCCAGCGCACAAAGGGTTTAACGCTAACCCTTACAGCCCATGAGCCATCATCAAATGACTCACCTAAAGCGACATATAAATCCCGTGACAGGTTCCATTGAATATCTGCTTCGGTCATCATGTTTTTTTGCACACTGTAAATACGTTTTTCCGGAAACAAGCTAAACATAAAGTTTTCTTCTTTAAACACATCAATCTGCCCTACTGAAGCGGAATAATTGCTTTTTTTCTGGTTAGTGACCCCTTTAAACTCGAAACGGTAGTTTTCAATATGAGTACTTTCTCCCGGAGTTAAACGGCTGTCTTTTTCAACTGAATAAAAGCTGGTGTACGCAACCCCTAAAACTACAAACCCCATTCCAAGGTGGCCTAAAACCATTCCTCTATAGCTTCTCGGCAACGCTTTAATTCCTGCAAAAATATTTTCACGATGACGAGATTTATCAACAAGGTCTTTCGCCATAGATAAAAAGAGCCACAAGCTAAATATGGTCGCGAGCACCGGCTGCCAATGCATTTGTCCAAAATACAACCAAGGAAAAGCAATGCCTAATACAATTGAAACAATTGCCACACCACGCAATGAATTAAACAATTTCCGCCATGATTGTTTTTTCCACTGTACAAAAGGTGCTCCACCCATCAATAACAAGGCCATAAAACCTAATGGTGTGAAAATCAAATTAAAGTACGGAGGGCCGACCGATAATTTGCCCCAATCAAGGCCTTCAGAAATAAGGGGAAACAAGGTTCCCAGCAGCACAGCAAACGTCGCAACCACCAATAAGAGATTACCGAACATTAACAGTGTTTCACGAGAAAAAAGTGAATAGCGGCCTTGTGTTTTGAACAAGTGCGCACGCAATGCAAACAGCAACAATGACCCACCCACTACAACTCCGAGAAAGCCAAGTATAAACAGCCCTCTCTCCGGGTCAGTGGCAAAGGCATGCACGGAAGTTAATACGCCAGAGCGCACGAGGAAAGTCCCCAACAGGCTCAGGGAAAACGTAATAATCGCCAACATCACTGTCCAAGCTTTGAAGACCTTGCGTTTTTCCGTCGCTGCCAAAGCATGCAACAAAGCTGTACCGGATAACCAAGGCATAAGCGATGCATTTTCCACAGGGTCCCAGAACCACCAACCGCCCCAACCTAATTCGTAATAAGCCCACCAACT
>JAESUE010000290.1 GCA_016763235.1 Pseudomonadales bacterium | reverse complement strand
GTAATGGCCACCGGACTGGATTCCATCACCGGGTTTTCTGCCGTTGCAGCCGCGCTGAACAACCTTGGGCCAGGCTTAGGTAGCGTTGCCAGTCATTATGGAGAGATCAGTAGCCCCACAAAATGGATTTTGTGTTTTGCCATGCTACTGGGCCGCCTTGAGATATTCACTCTTCTTATACTCTTCAGCCCTACTTTTTGGCGCAGGTAGAAAGCTGCTTCCCACCTCTTTCCACTCACAATTTGGCAATTCTCTGTAAGTGCTTCTAGTCTATATAGAAAGCACTACAAGGATTGCCATATGGCCCACGTCGATTACCACAAAAAGAAGTTCATGATTATTGAAGATCATGCTGAGTTTCGCTCTTCCTTAAAAGCGATGGTACGGATGTTTGGCGCCCACATGGTTGATACCGCCCACAATGGCGAAGAAGGTATCGCAAAAATAATTAATAACCAGTACGACATTATTCTGTCTGATTATGAATTGGGAAAAGGCAAAGACGGCCAGCAAATTCTGGAAGAAACTCGCCGCAGCGGTTTACTTAAATCAACATCCATCTTTATTTTAGTGACCGCTGCATCAACCGTTGAAATGGTTATGGGAGCGTTAGAATACGAGCCCGATGGTTATATCACCAAACCCATCACCCACGAAAACCTCAAAACACGCCTGGATAAAATTGTTCAGGAAAAGAATTTATTTTCTGAAGTAGATCGCGCCATTGATCAAAAGAAATATAAAAATGCCATCAATGCCTGTAATAAAATTGCGAAAGAAAACCCTAAGTATCAAGTCAAAGCATTACGAATAAAAAGCAAACTTTTACTTAATCTCGAACATTATGACGATGCAGGAAAACTCTTTCAAAAACTTGTTGATGCAAGAGCTTTTCCTTGGGCCGTGCTTGGATTAGGTAAAATCGCTTTTTATAAAGGCGATTTTGACAAAGCCCTGCAAATATTTCAACAACTGGCGGATGAAGACCAAAGAAACGTCGAAGCATACGACTGGTTAAGTAAAGTGTATATTTCGCAAAATTTAACCGAAGAAGCACAAAAAGCGCTTCAGCATGCCGTAGAAAGATCTCCAAAATCAATTATCCGGCAAATGGATCTCGGCAACATATCAAAAACTAACGAAGATTGGTCGGTTGCAGAAGTTGCTTTTAGAAAATCGGTTAATTTGGGAAAAAACTCCTGTTATAAAACACCCGACAATTACACATCACTCGTACAAGTTCTGCAGGATAAAATCTCTACAGGTGGTGGAAGAAAAACCAAGGATGCATCAACCGAAGCACTACGCACTTTAGACAACCTAGAAAAAGAATTTCCTGACAATACTGAAACCCTGCTTTTTTCAAAAGTACTACGCGCAGAAACTTCATCCAGCCTAGGAAAAGAAAAAGAAGCTGAGCATATTCTTGCCAGCATATCTGAAGATATTGCAGCCCTTAATAATAAAATGCCAGAACAAATGGCGCATTCTCTAGCAAACGTTTACGACGCAGCAGGAAAAAAAGAAGAAGCCAGTAAACTCAGAGAAAAATATAACAAAGCCTCGGCGAATGAAGTTTTAAATAACGATGGTGTTCGCTTATTCAAAAGCGGACAAATAAAAGAAGCATTAAGCGTATTTGGTGATGCAGCAAAAGCCCCTGATGCCAGCAACAGTGTTTTAATCAATGCCCTGCAAGCCAGTATTAAACTAATGGAAAATGAGGGTACTGATGATTCACTAATAGAAAACTGTGATCGTTATATGAAAAAACTAGATGGTTTGGATAGTAGTGATAAAAATTATATGCGCTTTAAAAAACTCTCTTCCGCTTATGAAAACGTTACGAACAAATAAACACTCAATGAATAAAAGGATGCACTGTGTCTAGTGGTATCGATTTATCTACGCTGATGTCTATCACCGTGCATGATATAAAAAATGATATTAATCATTTAATTGGTAAAGTAGAACGTATAGAGCTGGAGCAGGCCAAACCGCTTCCTGCGCTGGGTGACATTAAGGCCGATGCCATTCATATTAATCACCAGCTCGTACAACTGCTTGCCCTCTATAAGGCCGACGAAGGTTTGCTAAAACCCTTTATCAACCAATATGGCTTCACTGAATTTCTCGATGAAAAATGCATGCAACACCAAAGTTATGCCAAAGCACAGCACAAAGCCATCTCTGTTCATTGCGACGACAGCCTGTTTGCATTTTTCGACGAATCTCTCATAAGCAGTGTTGTAGATAGCGCACTGGAAAATGCTCTGCGTTACGCAAAAACGTCAGTCCAACTGCGCGCCGAACACGCAGCGCCCTACCATGTCATCCATATTGAAGACGATGGAAAAGGGTATCCAGAAGATGTTATTCACCAACCCATTCAGTCAAAATCCATAGACCAGCAAAGCAAACACACGGGCCTAGGGTTTCACTTCGCCCAATCCATATTGGACTTGCACAGCAACCGAGAACACAAAGGCTACTTTGAGCTTGGTAGAAGTGACACACTAGGCGGCGCACGTTTCTCTATTTTTCTCCCCTAAACCCTCCTCAAGCCCCCTTCAAACCCAGGAGATTTATACAAAACCCTAAGTTTTTTCCGAATATTGCTAAGTGAACGTATCCCTTGCCATCTTGTTGGTTATAATACTCGGCTTTTAGAATTAGAAGCGCCTTCAAGGGATGCAGAATGGAAAACGTCGATACCACCACCTTTCAAGGGCTGATTCTTGCCCTACAAAAATACTGGGCCGAGAAAGGCTGCGTGATAGCACAACCCCTTGATATGGAAGTGGGGGCCGGCACCTTTCACCCCGCCACTTTTTTACGCGCCATCGGGCCAGAGCGCTGGGCAGCCGCCTATGTGCAACCTTGCCGCCGCCCCACTGACGGCCGGTACGGCGAAAACCCCAACCGGCTGCAACACTACTACCAGTTTCAAGTGGTGCTCAAACCTTCTCCAGAAAACATCCAAGAACTTTATCTCGACTCCCTGCGTATGCTGGGTATCGACCCGCTCGAGCACGATATTCGTTTCGTAGAAGACAACTGGGAATCCCCCACCCTCGGTGCTTGGGGCCTCGGCTGGGAAGTATGGCTCAATGGTATGGAAGTTACCCAGTTCACCTACTTCCAACAAGTCGGTGGCATCGAGTGTTTTCCCGTAACCGGCGAAATCACCTATGGCTTAGAACGAATTGCCATGTACCTGCAAGGTGTAGACAGCATCTACGACCTAGTATGGACAAAAGGTGAATTCGGCACCATCACCTACGGCGATGTTTACCATCAAAATGAAGTAGAGATGTCCACCTTCAACTTTGAACACGCCAACACCGACATGCTGTTCAAAACTTTCGATGACTACGAAAGAGAAAGCCACCGCCTGATTGAACTTGGCTTACCTTTACCTGCTTATGAATACGTACTAAAAGCATCGCACACCTTCAACCTACTCGATGCACGTCGCGCCATTTCAGTCACCGAGCGACAGCGCTTTATTCTTCGCGTACGCACCCTCTCCCGTGCGGTTGCCCAGGCCTACTTTGATTCACGCCAAGCAAAGGGTTTTCCCTTGGCCGACGACGCAATCAAACAACAAGCCCTTACCACACTCGCCGATAAAGGAAGCAAGTAGATGTCTGCCGAAGCACAAGACCTCATATTCGAAATCGGCACCGAAGAGCTGCCGCCTAAAAACCTACAAAACCTTGCCGCCAATCTCGCCTCTTTATTTGTCCAAGGCTTAAAAGATCACGGCCTACAGTTTGAAAGCTACACCCACTACGCCAGCCCTCGCCGCATTGCCGTTTTGGTTAAAAACCTGGTCACCCAACAAGGCGACCAACATATAGAAAGACGCGGCCCCGCTTTAAAAGCGGCCTACGATAAAGAAGGCAAACCCTCAAAAGCACTACAAGGTTTTTCTCGATCCTGCGGAGTAACACCTGATCAACTTAGCACCGTCGAAACAGAAAAAGGCAGCTGGATGGTTTTCTCCAAAACAGATGCCGGTAAAGAAACCAAAACACTACTGCCCACCATTGCAGAAAAAGCCATTCAACAACTGCCCATTGCCAAACGCATGAACTGGGGCGCGAACAAAATTGGCTTCGTAAGACCTGTTCATTGGATTTTATTCCTTCATGGTGACCAAGTTGTACCCTGTAAACTACTTGGCAAACAAGCCGGCAATATCACCCGCGGCCACCGTTTCCACCACCCAGAAGCCATCACTATTACCTCACCCAGTGACTATGCAGCACAACTGGAAACCATCGGCGGCGTCATTGCGGAGTTTGAAAAGCGCAAAGCACAAGTTAAAGAACAGGCGCTAAAAACCGCAAACCAAAACCAGCACGTTATTATTGACGAAAACCTGCTGAATGAAGTCACAGGTCTGGTAGAACAACCCCATACCCTGCTCGGAAAATTCGAAGAAAGCTTCCTCGAAGTGCCACAAGAAGCACTGATTTCCGCCATGCAAGAACACCAAAAATATTTTCCCGTCGTCGATCACCAAGGGAAACTACAGCCTTATTTTGTTATCACCGCCAACATTCAAAGCAAGCGCCCCAAATCAGTCATCGAAGGCAATGAAAAGGTCATTCGCCCCCGCCTTGCCGACGCAAAGTTTTTCTATGAAACCGATAGAAAAGAAACACTCGAAGAAAAAAACAACCGCCTGAAAAATATCGTATTCCAAAATAAACTGGGAACAATTTACAACAAGGTCGAACGCAGTAGTCAACTTGCAGCGAGCATCGCTGAAAAAATCGGGGGCGATGTTGCACAAAGCCGTCGTGCAGCGCTGTTATCCAAAGCCGACCTTGCAACAGAAATGGTCGGTGAATTCCCCGACCTGCAGGGAGTTATGGGTTACTACTATGCCCTTAAAAGCGGCGAAACCGAAGAAACTGCATTAGCCATTAAAGAACACTACCAACCAAAATTTGCCGGCGACAAACTTCCTACCTCAAAAATAGGCTTAAGTGTTTCCCTTGCCGACAAGCTAGATACCTTAATCGGTATTTTTGGTATCGGCCAAATCCCTAGCGGTGATAAAGACCCCTTCGCTCTCAGAAGAGCCGCCCTCGGTATCATTCGTATTATTATCGAAAGGTCCCTAACGCTTGATCTTGAAGAGATCATCAACGAAAGCGTCAGCCTATATGGTGATAAGCTCAGCAATAAGAACACCAAAACCGAAGCCCTTGATTTCATCCTTGGCCGATTCCGCGCCTACTACAAAGATCAAAATATCTCGACCGAAATCATTCAATCCGTCGAACGCTTAAAACCAACCCGCCCACTTGATTTTGATCAACGCATTAAAGCCGTGGAAAAATTCGTCACCCTTCCCGAAGCAAAAGCATTAAGTGCCGCCAACAAACGAGTACAGAATATCCTCAAGAAACAGGATAAAACATTTACCGGCGAAGTACTAAACGCTGATCTATTGCTAGAAACCGCCGAGAAACAGCTGGCTGAAAAGGTACTTGAAAAGGAGAGACTTCTTTCCCCATTATTTAAAAGCGGCGATTACAGCACCGCTCTCTTACAACTTGCAGATTTAAGAGAAAACGTCGACAGCTTCTTTGATAATGTTATGGTTAACACTGAAGACGAGGCCTTACGCAATAATCGCTTATTGTTGCTGTCGAAACTGAGCAATTTATTTTTAGAAGTTGCTGATATTTCGGTGTTGCCGAATTAGAGAGGATGTTGGAATCAACTTCCAATATTCTCTTTTTTGTTCGGCTTGCAAAAAACAATACAAACCAATGACGGTTTATAGTTTCAATCCTTCGGGATATTTATGACAAAACCAAAGATACTTATTTTAGGAAAAAAAGGAGGCATCCTAAACTGGCCTGAATATGTAATAAACGCCTGTGAAACACTTGGCGTCACTCATAGTTTTTTCCCCACAAATCATCTAACCACCACTTCACGACTTCAAAGCAAAATAATAAAATCTCTGGATAAAAGTCGCTTTATAAAAATACAGGCGAATGCTCTTCAACAGCAAATATGCAACTTTTCTCCAGATTTAATATTTTTTATCGATAGCCTTGGATTAAACACTGAACTTATCAGTGTCGTAGATAAATACAAAAGCCGTTTTCGTACCGCCCATTGGATTGGCGATCACTATAATGATTCTATTCTTGATATTAACGCGATTACCGATCGCTTTTATTTTACCGACTCTTCGTTATTAGAACATGCCTACGCCTTAAACCTGAACCAGCCTAAGATTCTTGGGCTTGCTGTAGACGAAAATATTTTTCATCAAAAATCAGACGATAATCTAGAGGAAGAACATTTTCTTTCTCGAAACAAAGCGATTCTTTTTATTGCTGCTTATTCTGAAAATCGTCGGGAAATAATAGAAGGCATAGACATGCCTATGCATATTTATGGAAAAGGCTGGGGCCAACTTAAAACCCATACTCATCGCATACACTCTAAAAACATCAGCTTAAAACAAGTGGCAAAACTAAACCACAAACATCAAGTTATTCTGAACATTATCAACTCAAACAACATCACCAACGGGTTAAATATGCGGTGTTTTGAGGCCTGCGCTTCCGGCGCCGTACTTCTCACCGATAAAGTAAAAGATTTACCGTACTACTTTAATCAGGAAGAAGTGATTTCCTATGCTAACTGCAACGATCTAAATGCCAAGCTGGCCAATATTTACAAGCACCCAGAAGGTCTATATCAAACAGCGAAAAAAGGACAGAAAAAAACAACCACGCAGCATACTTATAAAAATCGTTTATTAAGTGTCGTTGCTGATTTAAATTAAAATGCGGGCCGGGTAGCCTTCTGCTACTGTCGTTTTTTGCTGATACTTTTATGCAGATTTAACAACCATTTTCGATTTACTAGCCACATCTTAAAACCGGAAGATGAAACATAAAACCGCGAGCACATCGCATGGATAACCAGTGACTTTTTCCGACTCTTTAATAGCGCCATAAATTCTGACTGAATAGAAAAATACCCTTCATCTGGATTGCCTTTGCTTTTATGCCGGAGATGAAAGTCTATAACGTAACAGCTATACCCAAGGTATTCCGCATTCAAACAGAGATCTGTCCCATACAAATGAAAACCGCTCAATGTACGTGTACAACTGAGCGGTTTCTGCCTATCAAAGACCATGAAGTTTTCATCCATGGTTTGTACTAACGATGGGAAAACACCGTGGCTAAGATTTACAGTTAAGGGGTCAGATATTCTTACCGACTTTTCTCCGCTGTGTTTTTTTCCCGCGTTCCCAGCAATCGCCCAGTTACTATCAAGCACATCCAATGCGGCAATCCGACTTTCCAAAATAGATCGATCATCAAACTCAAACAAAATATCTTGATGACAATAAATCAGGTATTGGCCTTTAGCTTCCAGATGAAATTGATTGAACCCACTAAAGCCATCAAAGGTGTTGCCCTTCGAATTGTCTGAATACAAATATTCGACATCATCTCCAACGAATCCTGCAAGTTTTGCGCTATCTATCATGCCTTGATATTCATTGCTATCTGTAACTAAAGTGCAAATGGAAAATCTAATCGGTGTGGGATTTCGTTCGCCGATTTTACGCGGATGCATTCAGACACCTCTACTTATTTGGTTTTTAAAAAAATACAGGTACTAATTCTTAGATATTCGAAATGCAAATTGCAGATAACGCGTATCTGAGCATCGATTAAAAGTGATTAAATTTAGAAAAAATATAAATACTTTAAAACCTTTAACGCCATTTATTCTTTCGAAGCGCTCAATTTTCATTTGATTCCGAGAAAATGTTCCCCGCAAACTTTTTTCAGTAAAAAACCTTAAATGAGTCCGATCTAATATCCCGCTATCGGTGTATTCCCATTGACCAGAAAAAATCAGGCTCCTCAGATTTCTATAATACCGAACATTTGGTATAGACCCGATGAGCATACCATTGGGATCCATTTTCTTTTTAATGGTTTGTAAAAAATGATCCGTATCCGGGAGATGCTCAATGACATCATTGCAGATAATGAGATCGAAATAAGCATCAGGGAGATCGGCATAGGCTTCGTCATACGTGCACCTTAAAACTCGGAAAAATGGAAATTTAACGGTCTCGGACGGTTCGACACCCCATATTTCCGTCGCTTTATCAAGATATTGGCTAAAGCCACCAT
>JAESUE010000289.1 GCA_016763235.1 Pseudomonadales bacterium | reverse complement strand
AATGTCGGTGCTGAAGACGTGAATAGCCCATTGGCGCTTCTCTTAACCAGTATCTCTGAGCGAGCATTTAGCGTATTGGGAATTGCAGAAGATCAGTTTCTCCCATGGCTTGAAAGTGCTATCCCAGAAATCATTAGTGAAGACGTCGGTACAGCGGCACAATCAGCCCCTGCCCAACTTGCAGATTGTCTTGATGAGCTAGACGCAATCCTTCTTAGTGCCCTTGAAGAATTAAACGAAACCCGAAATCAGATGTTGGACGCCGTCAAAACCGAGGGGTTTTTGGCTACGCTTTGGCAAAACACATTTACACACGTTGCTGCGGCGCAGGAGGCTTGGTTGGAACAGGCATTCATAAAGCGAGGTCAGACGGTTATTGATAATATCTATCCAAACTCAGAAGAAAGAAAACGCCTCTATCGCTACGGATTTCCACCTTGTGTAGGTCGCAGATTCGAGCAAGTCGCACCGGCGATTCAAATCATACTCGAATCTACATCAAATTATGGCATCGAAACTACAGAAGAGCGGCTTGCAACCTTCGTGCTACTTGGGGAGTTCATTTCCGACGAACGGGGCTTTGGTTTTAAAGTCCGCGATACAGTAACCGATCAGGACATCCTCGCCAATTGGCAAATGGTGCTAGCATGGTGGATGCAAAGTGACGGTGCGATAGGGCCAGAACCTTCGCATCTACGTACATGGCAGCGTTTTATTTCTGAGAACATTGAGTTTCGTCTAGGTGTTGTTATTGGTGCCATCGTATCTAAAGCCTATACACCTGTGGCAGGTAACCCAATGGAAGTGCCTTCATTGGAGAGCTGGCGAGAAGATACAGGCCTACCTTGGTTCGCTTTCTGGGCCAGAGAACTCTTACGTTGGGGTACGCTTGACCCCTTCGTAGCATTCATGCTTTCACAAGGGCTTGCCAAAACTCGTAACGCAGCTGCAGCGCAACGCCCAGCATTTGACACCTGGTTAGCTCTTAAATTTGGGGAATTAGGAGTAACTGCGGAAGAAATGATGGATCCCCAGTTTTTTCTAGAGTGGCAACATAGCTCTCCACAACAACCCGCTCAAGCATTAGCAAATACTACAATGGAGGCGGAGCTCACTGGTACAACAGGTCAGCGAAGTCTTTATCACGTTATTCCCTTATCACGCGGTACAAGTATCTCTTGGATTGACCCTTCTGGATACGAATTGGCGATATCCAATAACATAACTCACCCAATCGACGGTAAACGATTCCATAATGATTACGTATTAAAAATAGACAATGGGAAGGTATCAGTAGAGCGTACATACGATGCGACATCCTAATGCACCAAAATCGGATAGATAAACGAGCTATAGCTACGGCTCTTTGATCTATCCGGTTTTGGTGTTGTCGGCAACCATTTATTCTCTCACTGGCACGGGTAAGTCATTCGTATATGTCAGAGTGATTGATTCCTAACCACCAATAACGTCTGAGATATTGTTGTATCCCCACCCCCAAAAATCTCCGTAGACTATTACTTGAATTTAATGCGCCTACTAATTTTTCCAGCTCATCAGCCCGAAAGAACCAACGACTTCTATTTTGATATGGATTGCTAATAGAGAACCGCCTCGTACCTCGCAGATCATCCAGTACATGGAATCCAAGGTGCAGGAAATCAGGGTGTAATAGTAAATTTCGAATACGAGTGACGGTACTCATCAAATCATGGTCGACATTCTTAATCGTCAAGCCCACTCCCTTAATTAAGGGGCCATCAGGAAACAATTCAGGGTTAAAGTGTAAGAAATACCGAGCGATGGTTGTCCTATGTTTGCCTTGCGAGATATAAAATCTGTCATCCACTTGGATGAATGACCAGCCATAATGCTCTTCCGACAAATAGTAATCAGGATTACTTTTTAACTCGGCTAAATTTTTTTTGATTCTTTTAAGGTTGTGTAGCATATGGGACCAATCCATTTCACCATAACCTTGAGAATGTCCAACTACTTTAGATAAGTCTATCGAACAAGAATCAATATAGGTGTCATCGTTCGAAAAAAAATAGTCCTTTATATCTTGATCATATCGACTCAAAATAGTTTTATGAAAAGGAGGCTCATTTTTTTCACATTCTGAAAGTATGTCTGTTATCACGAATAACTTCCTCTGAGTAACTCAAAAGCAACCGTATTAGTCACACTTATCTAGTCGCCTCAATCAGCTCAAAACACCGACTATTATCGATTTTCCCGTTGATCACAAGTAACTCAGCAGCATTATTGAGAAGATCTAAATTGTCATCTAACAGTTTCTTGACTCGTATCCATTGTTTCGAGCGTAGATTGTTAAGTGTTTTAAGGTTAATTCCCGCTTCGATATCATTAGAAGGGTTCTCAAACCATGAATAACCGTCTTCCAACCCCCAATTAGAAAGGTACACCCGAGCTAGGGATTCCCATACCTTCATGTCACTTTCACTACCAGCTTCAACTCGCTTATAGACAACTGCCTCCGCTACGACCCCAGCAAGAAAACAGCACATTTGGTCCCACCGAAAGCTCTTATTCTCTGGCTGAATACTGTATTTTGGCGATACCCCACCGCGAGGATTGACTCCTTTCTTATCCGTAACCCACACGTTAATTTCGATTGGCTTAACGTCAAATAGTGCGTATGAAAGAAGATGTCCGGATTCATGTACCGATAGCCTTTTTTTGGTTTCTCTATCTATAGTTTCATTATGTAGTACAGCTACCGCGACACCAGGGGGTTGCTGCGCACTACCAAAACCATCGTTATGTTGTGACATAGTGATGATTCTGGCCACTTTTATTAATACATAATAGGTAATCGCAATAACAACAAAGGCTTTCCAGCACCACTCTATAAATCCAAGGTGAGGCTCAATTACTTCGTAGAGCGGTGGATAAGCGGGGAATAAACATATTGCAACCAGTATTGCGCCAACGCTCGTTGCAGCCCCAACGGAAAGTGGTAGCGCAGCAATAGCTGACTGAACCTTATGCCATACGATTAGCCAAAAGGCTTTGTAAATACCTAATTCCTTTTTCATATTTACCTATAGAACGTCGATCTATTCTTAATCTCAGGATTACAAACAATACCCAACGGCATTGATCGAATTAATTTCGGGCAAATTCACAGCCCGAAGATTTTTGTATTCAGTCAAATCTATAGCGCTATCTGGAAAGAAAGTCAGGCCCGTTTGAGTCTCAATATCAGCAATTGAAACAATGTAAGCGGTATGGTTATATACGCTGTCTCTCTGACAATTTCCTGTTTTGTAATATGATGGCAATTCATCGTATTTGTTCGGGTAAATAAATGAAATCACCTCTACTCCGTTGCTTTGTTCCATGAATACAATTTTGAATAGCTTGTCAGGGATGGATACCGGTATCTCCTTTTTACCCGCTTCCCCTATCGTTTCTATCTTCGTGTTCCTTTCATAAATAGGGCCTGTGACAACCCATAACTCACCCTTATCATTAGCGATCGACGAAATATAATTTTCCAAGCCTAGCCAAATGCCTTGATTAAACGTAGATTTTTGAGGGACTCCATTGGCAAAAACATGGCTATT
>JAESUE010000288.1 GCA_016763235.1 Pseudomonadales bacterium | reverse complement strand
GAATCTACTGCTTGGTATGCTCTAGCGGCAGAAGGTGGTAATAAGAATGCAGCACGATGCTTAGCAAATGCTTATGGGCGTGGCGAATTAGGCCTTACGATGAGCGGTGAAAAGGCAGAGCATTGGAAAGACTTGCTTGAGGCTTAGGGTTATAACTACTCAGCGAACTCTGTAACTGTTCAGGTTGCGCTTAAATTTGAGCGTGAGCCGAATAGTTACATTTTGATTTAGTATTTCTTTCCTGTCATGCTGGCATACCCATAGCGTTATAAATTACGGCCTTGTTTTGCTCAAATTTTAACAGCCACAAAATAGATGCACCTCTAATACAGATACCTATAACACTATGGGTATATCTAATGGTGTTTTCAGTTCTCGTATTCAAATCCAAGCGTTTAAATATAACAAAAATTAGCAGGTCATTTTCATGAATACTTCCGACGATAACACGCCTCATATAATTGAAGTTACTGCTCAGAATGTGCAGCAAGCGGTATTGGATGCATCTTCCAAAGTACCCGTCTTGCTTGATGTTTGGGCCGAGTCGTGCGAAGCCTGTAAAGTCCTTTCGCCAATACTGGAAAAGCTGCCTGCTGAGTATGCTGGTCGCTTCATGTTGGCTAAAATTAATGCGGATGAGGAGCAAGAACTCGCTACTCAGCTGGGGGTGCAAAGCCTTCCTACTATTAAGTTAATTGTTGATGGGCAAATGGGTGCGGAGTTAAGTGGCTTACAGCCTGAAAGTGTGATTCGAAATCTGTTAGACCAGTTTGTAAAACCGGACACTCAGTCAGCATTGGATCTCGCGGAGAAAATTCGCGCTGCAATTACCGCCCGTGATACGGATCTTGCTCAGCAACTGTTGCAGGAGGCCCTGTCCGATCATCCCGAAGATAAAATCTATCAGTTTCTTGCTGTGGAACTTTTGATTGCTGCAGGAGAGCTTGTTGCGGCTAAGGAGCGTTTTGTAGGGATGGGTGATGTTGATAAGGGGAGTGAAGAAGCGAGGCATGTAGAGGCTGGGTTTTATTTTGCTGACTTTCTAGAAGCTACCGGTCAGGATGTGGATTACTATCAACAACTTGAAAATGATCCCGTTAATGCCGATGCTTTATTCTACCTTGCTGCAACGAAGGCGATGAGCTTCCATTACGACGAGGCCTTAGAGTTTGCATGGCGCTTATTTGAATCTAATATGTCTTATAAATCCGGCGAGCCGAAAACAGTCTTACTCAGACTATTTGACCTGTTGGGTAAGAGTGACATTAGGGCGCAAAAATACCGCCGCAAGATGTTTAACTTTTTGCATTAAGCGGATATGATTACAGCTAACTCGCTGGTGTTATTGAATATTTTCTAGGTTAGCAGATATTCCGAATCTATAAAGCATGTAACTATTCGGTTTACGTTCAAATTTCCTCCCAACCGTAGGGGGTTATAGAGTTTATTGAGTAGTTACTGAGCAGCTGCTAAATAATAATAAAAACTTGGTAACTATTCAGTGAACCCTGTAACTGTTCAGATTGCGTTAAAATTTGAGCAGAACAAGGCGAAAAATGTGAGTTTATACGGTTGAATGATTATTTTTTAACGCTGTTATGCGCGAATTTGAGCATGAGTTGAGTAGTTACAAAACTTGTTTTCTTACTTTGAGACTAGGATGACGTATCAGTGTGGGGGAATGATTTCGTAGTGGTTCGTTTAAACAGGGATGGAATCTAAGGGCTAATCATGTTGGCTTTAAGTTTCTTGGCAACAAAAATAATAAGAAAACCTTGTAAGAATGCGAAGGCGATGTTTCGCAGGGATTTTAAACAGGAAGATAAGGGACTATGAGCGTATATTTGATTGATAATGATTCTTTTTTCGGTTTTAGAGTGCGTCGCGTTATTGGGGGCGTTCCTCACCAGCACTACTTCTCTCTTCTTGGTAATGGCAAGCGTTTGCAGGGAAAAGATCGCCTAGTGGTTGAGTCCAGTGCCGTAAAGTTGGATCAGAAACTAGAGAAGCAACAAACAAAGGCAAGGCGTTCCCGTGAGCGCGAAAGTATTCCCAGTAATCGAGCAGGTGATCCCTTGGGAGTAAAAGGTATCAGTGTGCGCCGCAAGCGTACCGTGCGTGGCGAAAAGCGTTACGATTACACGGTATTTCAGGTGAACTGTATGTCGAAACTTGAAGAAAAGCCGGTTTGTACCACTTTCTCAGTGGATGCTCATGGCTGGGAAGACGCATGGGTATTGGCTGTGCGCTTTTACGCAAAGCATAAGGGTTTGCGTCAATACGGGCACCTATTAGAGAGGATGCCGTCTCAACAGAAAGCGAGAAAAATCCTCAAGCAGAAAACACTTGTGGCTAGCTAGATTGTTAATATGCAGGGGGGGGTACCCCTCTTGCTATTTTAATCGAGATGTTGGCAGATTAAGAGATTAATCTCTGATCAGAGATAAAAATTCAGCGCGGGTACGGTGATCTTCTCGTAGCCGGCCAAGCATGACCGATGTTTTCATCATCGAATTCTGTTTTTCCACGCCTCGCATCATCATGCACATGTGTTTCGCTTCAATGATGACCGCCACCCCTGATGCCTCTGTGACGGACATGATCGCTTCGGCGATTTCCTTGGTGAGGTTTTCCTGAATCTGTAAGCGTCGGGCATACATATCTACTATTCGTGCGATTTTTGAAAGCCCAATGACCTTTCCAGTAGGCAGGTAGCCAACATGGCACTTACCAATAAAAGGCAGAAGGTGGTGCTCGCAGAGAGAGTAAAGCTCGATATTGTTAACGACCACCAGTTCATCCGTATTGGAAGGAAAGATCGCGCCATTCACGACTTCTTCGAGGCTTTTGTCGTAACCGTGGGTCAGATATTTAAAGGCTTTTGCAGCACGCTTGGGGGTGTCAACCAGTCCGGGCCGACTCACATCTTCACCTATAGCATTGATGATATCAGTGTAAGATTTTTCCATCTTTCCCTTGTCCCGTAGTTGTTACAATTTCGGTAACGATTCAGCTCGCGCTCAAATTCGTGCATAACG
>JAESUE010000287.1 GCA_016763235.1 Pseudomonadales bacterium | reverse complement strand
TGCCAATAGGACCGACAAATCCGTAAGCCAGCAGAATACCCAAAAATGTCCCCACCAATGCCGCAGCAACGTGCACCCCAAGCTCTTCAGGTGGGCCGCCGAGAGATTTCATGGTAATCACAATACCAAGAACAGCCGCTACGATGCCAAACCCTGGCAAAGCATCCGCAACTTTTGTAACCGCCTCGGAGGAAAGCTCAGCCTCTTCAAAAACCGTTTCGATGTCTGCCTCCATTAAGCTTTCAAGCTCATGCGCAGACATATTCCCTGATGAAATAATCCTTAGGTAGTCGGTAATAAACTCCATAATACGGGGGTCATTAGTGATCTGTGGGTAGGCAATAAAAATAGGACTGGTATCAGGGTCGTCGACATCCTCTTCAAGCCCAACCAAGCCTTCGCGGCGCCATTTATTAAAAAGTTGGTAAAGCAACGCCAATACATCCATATAGAGCGCCTTGGTATAACGGCTTCCTTGCAACAAATAAGGCAAGCGGCCAAATACACCCCGAATAACCTTAAACGGGTTGGAGCTGATAAATGAACCCAGCGCCCCACCACCTATAATCAACAGCTCAAAAGGCTGCCATAGGGCAATAAGCTCTCCATGAGAAAGCACGTAGCCACCAAGAATACTGGAAATAACAATGATCGCACCAATTAGCCAACCCATTCGAGTCTCGTTTTTCTCCTTAACATAGTGTTTATATTGCTTGACATTTACCCAAAAGCCCTTAATAAGGCTTTTCTAAAATATACGCCCAAATGCTATAAACCCGTTTGTTTTAGTTTCGTACTATAGTTAGTTAAGAATAGGTTTACCTTTTACTCAACCCACAAGCATTAATATTCCCAGCAAATATTCTCCAAGCAGCAAGAAATAAAAAATGGGAACATTTAATTTGAGTTACACAGGAACTTAGCGGGATACAAGTGTAAGAATAAAAACGTTTTATTTACCAAAGAGGAACGCGAAATTTCCAGTCATCTATCGCCACAGGCCACGCACTGGGCTGAGCAGTTATGCAATCAGCAGTTGCCTATATTGCCGCATACTGGCGCGCGTTTTATAAAAGAGCTGAATGCATCAGATATTTCTCTTGCTAAACTAGCACGTTATGTTGGTAACGATCCGGTGCTCTCGCTTCACTTATTTTCTGAGGCAGAAAAATTACGCCAAGATTCAAATGGAGGTATAAGCAGACTTGATCACTGCCTTTCGATGATGGGCGTTACGCGAGTTAAAAAAATCGCCAATAGCATCCCCATATTAAAAGTGGCTCGACGTTCTTATTGCTATCAACGTTATGTGTCCTCGATTCAACAAAGCCAATTTGCCGCCCACCTTACCGCATCATGGTCAAGCAACACGTTTCAGAGGACAGATAATCCACTGCACTTTCCTGCACTTTTTTATGGTTGCGGGTCGTGGTTCCTGTGGCGCTTTGAGCTAGAAAAAATAAGGCAGGTGGAAGAACTTGTTTTTAATCAGCACGTTTCACTGCAAGAAGCTGAAATAAATATTTTCGGCTGCCCAATTAAAGATATTAGCGCAGGAATCATTAAACATTCGGCGCTACCCAGTGACTCAGGGGACGCGCTCACCTTTAACTGGCAAGCTCATTTAAAAACCTTGGCCAGAATTTCCAACAACAACATAGAAGAAGATAAACGAGATATCATCCCCGCCAGCACGAGCGTTAACATATTAAAAAGTGACGTTTCCAAGGTCGGAATTGCTAATGAATTAGCTGCTCAAATTCAGCACCGCCCTTATAACCACCCTCACACAAAAAGGATTATAAAAATTAGCGCGGCATTGCTAAACAGTTCCGTGGAAAACCACCGAAAGAAAATACAAAAAAACATTCTCTCTTTTTCTAAAACTGTACGTTACCCCGGCATCATATCTCCCGCTGCTAATATGTTGTTTTTACCCCAAAACGAAAATCCGAAAACAAGCACTCTCTGTTATCTAGGGCATTTAAAACGCTCTGACTTAAATATTAAAACGGCCTGGCAGGCAGAAAATGAAAAACCTGCGCTAAACTCTAAAAAAGCGAGTGGTTCAAAAAAAGAAAACACACCGCAAGTTGGCGCATCGTTTGTTTCAGTGATGCCACATTTATGGAAGCACCTTCACGATACTTCATCCAAATCAAAAACTCTAAAGCAAAAAGAATTTAACGAATTTTTATCTCAGTTACAGCAACTACCTTCTGCAAAAGCGGAAGAAGAGATTGATGAATTTCTAAAACTTTGCACCACTGCGCTCAACAACTATGTCGGCTTTCCACGAATCGCCTTTTTTCGCCTACATCCAGAAAACAAACTGGCCTACCAGTGTGGTGCAGGCTTCTAAAAACAAGAGGTTTTTCTAAAAGACCCTTTTGCCATTAATCCGCCTCAGTTAATTACCAAACTTCTCGGCCAACCCACAGGGTTTTGCTTAAAACCAGAAAACAATGACAAGGTATTACCTCTGCTCGCCAAAGGCATATTACGCATCAGTCATGACCAAGGGTTTGTATTAATGTCTGTTTTTCAAAATAAACACCCTCTCGGCTTATTTTATTGTGACCGTAAAGGTCTTCAGGAAACCATTGCCGAGGGTCAATATAAAGCCTTCAAACGGCTCTGCCAAGTCTGTACCCAAACCTTTTCTCCTTAGGTGGCACCTGAAGAGCCTCTCTAAAAAAAGTGCATTTTTAGAGCGGCCCTGAACTCCATCCCATCATCTATTTATTTGTCGTTATTCATCCGTTACCATTGCATTGATTTAGTGGACAAAAACCACACTGAATGAGGAATCAAACGAATGGAAACGCCAACTACCGGCAGTGATCTGCTTATAGAGCCAGATGCACTTCAAGTATTATTATCAGAGCGTAAAAACCTGCTATTGGTAGACTTATCAAAACCCCAAGTTTACGACGAGTCTCACATTCCGGGTGCTGTGCATCTGCAACCTTCTCTTCTCACTCAAGGAGAAAAACCTGCCCCCGGAAAAATGCCCTCTCTCGCCCAATTAAGCGCGTGTTTATCAAGCATTGGCCTCACTGAAGAAAGCCTTGTGGTTGCCTACGATGATGAGGGCGGTGGCTGGGCAGGCCGTCTTATCTGGACTTTAGACATGATCGGCCACCAGCACATCCTCTATCTCAACGGGGGCATACACGCCTGGGTTGAAGCAGGCATGCCAATCGAAACCGGCATACAGCCCGCCACCCCCAGCCACTACACTGCGACCCTGGCAGAACACCCTCCCATCATGGAAAAAGACGAGATTCTATCGCGCTTGCACCAACCCGACTTCACCTTGTGGGATGCCCGCTCACCCGAGGAGTTTAGTGGGGAAAAATGCCTCGCCAAAAAAGGCGGCCATATTCCCGGCGCCATTAATTTTGAATGGACGCAAGGCATGGATAAAAACCGGAGCCTGCGCATCAAACCACTCAATGAACTACGCGACACACTGAAATCGTTAGGCATTCGCGCCGAAGATGACGTGCTCACCTATTGCCAGACCCACCATCGCTCAGGTTTTACTTATCTACTGGCGAAAATATTAGGCTTTTCCAATATCAAGGCTTACCCTGGCTCGTGGTCTGAGTGGGGCAACGACACCCATACGCCAACAGAGAATTAACAGGAGATTCACCCTTTGAACCCCGATAAGCTGGATGAACTACTTCATCTTGGACAACGTATTCCTCATCACCCCGTTTCTCGTATCGCGGGAAAAATAGCGGACAGCCGCTTTCCACCGCTGAAAAACCTGTTGATCAAAGGTTTCATACGCGCTTACAAGGTTAATATGGCCGAAGCGGCGGTAACAAACCCTAAACACTACAGCAGCTTTAACACCTTCTTCACCCGCCCTCTTGCGCACGGTGCTCGCCCCATTGCAGCAGAAAATAATTCCATTGTTAGCCCTTCTGATGGCAAGCTTTCCCAGTTCGGCAATATCGATCACGATCGACTCATTCAGGCCAAGGGTAAAGATTTCACCCTCGCAGCCTTACTTGGGCACCACACCGAATCAGAAAAAACAACACCGCCCAGCCACCCAGATTATTGTTCTCACTTTGAAAATGGCAAGTTCGCCACCGTCTATCTTTCACCCAGCGACTATCACCGGGTACAT
>JAESUE010000286.1 GCA_016763235.1 Pseudomonadales bacterium | reverse complement strand
TCACGATTTTCTCCCAACTCTGCCCGCTCAGAGATATGCCGCAAACGATCAAAGTTAGTGTTAGCCCCACTGTTAATGGCTACCAGAGTTTGTTTGCTGACATTGTTGCGCTGCACGTATTTTTTTAACCCCGCCACCGCTAATGCTCCGGCCGGTTCAGTAATGGAGCGCGTGTCGTCGAAAATATCTTTGATACTGGCGCAGATCTCATCGGTGTTAACGGTGATGACTTCGTCAACACATTGTTTGGCCACCCTGAAGGTTTCTTTTCCAATTTGCGCAACCGCCACACCGTCGGCAAAAAGCCCCACCTCAGACAGGATCACTCTGCGATTTTTTTCCAGAGCGGCGGCTAAGCAAGCGGAGTCTTCCGCTTCTACGCCGATGATTTTCACTTCTGGGCGCAGGTATTTCACAAAGGCGCTAACGCCAGCAATAAGCCCGCCACCACCCACGGGTATAAAAATCGCATCAAGCTGATCGGGCACTTGATGCAATAATTCCATTCCAATGGTGCCCTGACCTGCAATAACATCAGGATCATCATAAGGATGAATAAAGCTATAACCCTTTTCTTCTGCCAGAGCCATGGCACGGGTACAGGCTTCGTCGAAGGTATCGCCATGAAGCATGATTTTGGAACCAAAACTTTTGACGGCTCTCACCTTCGTATCCGGCGTGGTTTTCGGCATAACAATGAGGGATCGAATACCGAGTTTTTCTGCGCTGTAAGCAACCCCTTGCGCATGGTTTCCGGCAGATGCGGCAATAACGCCCTTCGCTCTCTGTTCTGGTGACAGGCGCACCATATGGTTATAGGCACCACGAAGTTTGAAGGAATACACGGGTTGTAGGTCTTCGCGCTTTAATAAAACGCGGTTATCTAACCGCGCAGACAGGAATCGCGCTTCGTCCACGGGAGTTTGTTCAGCCACATCATAAACACGGGACTGTAAAATTTGTTTTATATACTTGGATGGCATGAGAAAATAGCAGCGTTGAGAATACGATCTAGCAGTCTAACCCTATTTATCCCTCTTTTCATCAGGATTCCCATGACCCAAGACGAAATGAAAAAAGCAGTCGCCCTTGCTGCCATCGAGTATGTAAAAGATGCCGCCATTATTGGTGTTGGTACGGGTTCCACCGCGAATTTTTTTATCGATGCCTTGGCAGAAATAAAACATACGTTTGATGGTGCTGTTGCCAGTTCTCTGGCTACCGCTGAGCGTTTAAAAAGCCACGGAATTCCTGTCTATGACCTGAATGCCGTGGATAGCGTACCCGTTTACGTTGATGGGGCTGATGAAGCCGATGCCCAGCTGGCACTTATCAAGGGTGGTGGTGGCGCACTAACGCGGGAGAAAATTATTGCCGCCGTGGCGGATAAATTTATCTGTATTGCAGATAAATCCAAGCTGGTAAAAACCCTGGGCAACTTTCCGCTTCCCATTGAAGTCATTCCCATGGCCCGCAGCCATGTTGGTAGAGCCTTGGTCAAACTCGGCGGTGTCCCCGCCTACCGTGAAGATTTCGTCACCGATAACGGCAACATTATCATCGATGTGTTTAACCTTGAAATAAGCGACCCTCGAAGCCTTGAGCAGGAAATTAACAATATTACTGGCGTGGTTAGCAATGGCCTTTTTGCTCTGCGACCCGCTGATGTATTACTGCTGGGAAGCAAACAAGGAGTGGAAACGCTGAAAGCCTAAACGGCCACCCTCAGCAAAGAAAGGAAACATAATACCGCTCTCAGTTTGAGGTGGCCCGACTATAATTAGAGGTATGGCCGCCTCCTCCCCCTCGAATACATCCCTCTCTTTTCACAAGGGAGACATTGATCGCAAAGTCCTGCGCGAAATAAAACGACGCTTTCTCGCCGTTAATTCGGAGCGCATAACGCGGGCCTTGTCCTTGCAGGCACCACGACAAAAGCGTTTTCTTGAATTATTACCCTTGCTACTTCACGCTAATCACCCGCTTTTCCCCGGTTACGTCAACAAAGAAACGCCTGTTGGTGTAATGGGCTATAAGCCTGATCACATCGCCCTTCAACAAGCTCGCAGCCTGTCTCGCAGCTTTCGTTTTAACCCACGCCACCACACCTACGGGGATATCTACAGCATTTTTCTGATGGGAAGCACGGGGACTCTTGCCCAATCAAACTCCAGCGACCTGGATATATGGGTTTGTTACCGTGGTGATCTTCTCGACAGCGAGCTTAAATTACTCGAACAAAAACTACAGCTTATTAGTCAATGGGGAGCCAGCCTCAACCTTGAGGCCAATTTCTTTTTAATGGACAGCGAGAAATTTCGCCTTGGCCTGCGACAAGGGTTATCGACAGAAGATTGCGGCTCATCTCAACACTACTTGCTGCTGGATGAATTCTACCGTACGGCATTATTACTTGCGGGACGTTATCCAGTCTGGTGGCTGATTCCGCCAGAAGACGATGCCCGCTACACGGAGATCAGTAACAGCCTCATCAACAAGCGTTATATAAAAGACACCGAGTCCATCGACTTTGGCAATACCCATCAAATACCCGCCGGTGAATTTATCGGCGCTGGAATGTGGCAGTTATATAAAGGCGTTGATGCCGCCCATAAGTCCATTCTCAAAATCGGCCTCACCGAAGCCTATGCCCAAGAGCACCCCTGTGTGGGATTCCTCTGCAACGAATACAAAAAAGCAATTTACGACAACCGCTTGGATGCGAATGAGCTTGACCCCTACGTGATGGTGTACCGTAAGCTTGAACGATACTTGCGAGGCAACAATGAACTCGAAAGGCTCGAACTGGTGCGTCGCTGCCTTTACTTTAAAGCCAATATACCACTCAGTAAGAACCGCGCGTCACAGCGCTCATGGCGAGGCAAACTGCTATCGAAGTTGGTCAACGAGTGGCAGTGGGATGATGGTCTGATAAAACGATTGGATAACCGTTATCGCTGGAATATTCAGTCTGTCATTCAAGAAAGGGAAGCACTGGTATCGCAACTCACCCACAGCTATCGTTTTCTTGCCAACTTTGCCCAACAACATAGCGAGGGCGATGATGCCTTCACCATCAACCAGACAGATATGGCCACATTGGGTAGAAAGCTCTACGCCGCCTTTGAACGTAAAGGCGGCAAGCTAGAGCTGGTCAACCCGAACATCACCCATCGCGTTACCGAAGACCCGATGACTTTTTATTACGACGCCAATGAAAACAAAGAGGGTTCCGGCACGTGGGTGTTGTATTTGGGACAACATGCCCTTGAGCAGTTAAGCTCTCAGCGGCCTTTGAAACGCGCTCAATCCTTCATCGAATTAATCGCATGGTGCTACTTTAACCGCATTATTGATTCAAACTCTCGGTTTTTTTTACACGCTGAATTCAGTGCCTTAGATAAAGCGGAGGTACAAAAAATCATTCAAAGCTTTGAAAAAGACTTCCCTTTGGATAGCTACCGCGAAACACTCAACCGCTTCGAAGAAAATGCGCAAATCATGCATAGTGTGCTGTTTCTGAATGTGGGGCTCGACCCCTTTTCAGCAACACGAGAAAAAGGCCTCAGCCGCTTGAGTATGCGTACCGACCCGCTCTCCTATAGCGGTTTAAAGGACAACCTCACCCTTAGTGTTGATCAAATCAACATTAATAGCTGGGGAGAGATTTTTACCGTGCGTTTTGCTGATAAAGATGCTGTTCTTAACTGTTTGCTCAATTCCCTACAAAATCAAACCTTGCCAGCGAACCCGGGCACCATCGATCAAACCTCGAAACTCCATGTTCATTGTTTCAGCGCCACAAGAGGTAAATCCATTGCTGATCGCACGCTACAACTGTTCGAAGATGTTGCCGCGCACTACAGAGACAAACACGATGCACGCTATATTCTGGAGATTGATCGCACCTTCCACCTCCTTCACCTGCGGGCTGGAACCCCTTGGATAGAGCAGTTTTCCAATACTTCTGGGCTCCTCGATGCGCTGAACAAACCACACCCCGCTTTCAGCCCCATCATTATTGACCGTAAAACCGACTCCTTACCGACCCTTGCGTTAATATGTCACCACAATCAAGCGGACATCTTGCAGATATTTTATCGCCCAGGCCCCGAGAAAACGGAAATTTATGTCGCCGGCCCCAAAGGAAGCCTGTATTTTGGCCACGTCTACAGTGGTGATGAAACAAGCTTGTTATCGCAACTTCAACGATTCACCCATACCACACTCTATCGGCAGTCTACCGAATCGACAGACCCCGCGCTGGTCCAACAACATCAACATTTACAGTTT
>JAESUE010000285.1 GCA_016763235.1 Pseudomonadales bacterium | reverse complement strand
GTGCGAGTTCAAGGTATTCTTGATGAAGTGCCTCCACCTTCTCTTGTAAGGCTTCTAGGCTGCCATCATTCAGCAGTACGTCATCCGCTTTTTCAACACGTAATGTACGTGAAGCTTGGCTTTCCATAATGGATTTAACGCTGTCTGCATCGGTTTCGTCACGCTTTACGGTGCGTGAAACCTGCTCCGACTCTGGGGCATCGATCACCAGAATGCGTTGGGTCATTTTGTCCTGACCAATTTCAATTAGCAGGGGAGATACGAAAATCGTATAGGCTGACTGGCTGGCTTGTAATTGACGAAATGTCTCCATGCCAATCAGCGGGTGCAGTAATTGCTCAAGCCATTTTTTTTCATCGGGATTGTTAAAAACAAACTCCCTGAGCGCACGGCGATTAAGTGACAGCGCATCATTTAGCATGCCCTTACCAAAATGCTCAGCAATTTTATTCAGGGCCGGTGTGCCTGGCTCCACCACTTGGCGTGATACTTCGTCAGCATCCACAATGGTAATGCCCAGTGATTTAAAGTGATCTGAAGCTGCGGTTTTACCGCTGCCGATACCGCCAGTAAGGCCTATTACCAACATAATGATTTTCTCAGTCAGATAAACGTGTTCGGAATATTTGGTGCGGCAGATGCTACCGCTAAATGAGCGTGTCAGCAAATGTGGTGTTGATAAGGTTTAGGGTTGAGTTGTCCAGAAAGATGCTTAGTAACGCAAGTTTCGGAATTCACACTTCCGGTAAAGTACGACATCAATCACGGGATAGTGTGTGCCATTTTGAACTCCGAAACTGGAGGTATAAATGATCATTCTTTAACACTGCTACGCACGAATTTGAGCATAAACTGAGTAGTTGCGCGATTTTTATAGAGCTAGGCGAAGGTAGTAACTAATCATCGGCTCGCCCCATAACATAGCAATCAAACCTGCGGCAGCAAGGTAAGGGCCGAAGGGAATAGGTATGTTTTTATCTCGCCCCATAATAAGGATGAGGCCGATGCCAACGAAGGCGCCGACAAAAGAGGAAAGAATGACGATGAGGGGAATCATCTTCCAGCCAAACCAAGCACCAAATACGGCAAGGAGCTTGAAATCACCGTAACCCATGCCTTCTTTGCCTGTCACTAGCTTAAAAAGCCAATATACAGACCAGAGCGATAAATACCCCACCATGGCCCCAATAACAGCACTATTAAGGTCGGTGAAAACACCGAAGAGGTTTAATAACAAGCCGAGCCATAACAAAGGCAAGGTGATATCGTCAGGTAAAAGCTGGTGATCAAAATCGATAACGCTAAGTGAAACCAGCGCCCAAACTAAAATAAGAGCCGCCCCGCACTGCCAACCAAAACCAAAATGAAAAGCCGTGTAAGCAGAAAGAATCGCTGTAGCAGCCTCAATAACCGGATAACGTGGAGAAATTTTTTCACTGCAATGGCGACATTTCCCGCGAAGGATAAGAAAGCTTAATACAGGGATATTATCCCAGGATTTTAACTCCGCTTTGCATTTTGGGCAGTGAGAATTGGGGAATGCCAAGTTGAAAGGTTTGTCTTCATGCTTTTCCTCTTCCTCTTTTACGCAATCACATTCTAATAATTCGCGGCATTGGGATTTCCACTCTTCCTCCATCATGACGGGGAAGCGCAGAATGACAACATTAAGAAAACTGCCCACAAGCAGCCCAAGGGCTGCTATCAGACCAGTAAAAACCAAGGGGTAAGTGCTGAGAGTGAAGGCTAAATTTAAATCCATTTAAAACGCCGTGAAAAGAATAGAAAAAATAAAACTATAAAGTGCTGGTTCAACAGTACCTCATGGCTGCGTTTTTATTAACGCAAGTTTCGAGGTTCAAAATGGCATCCACTACCTGCGGGATTTTCTATGCCACTTTGAACTCCGAAACGTGGGTTATTAAGTAAAGCCCAGTAAGCCTAAATTGCATTACCCATCTGGAATATAGGCAGGTACATGGCAATCAAAAGCCCACCCACAAGTACACCAAGCACCGACATAATAAGCGGCTCTAACATCGATGTTAAGCCATCTACCGCATTATCCACTTCATCTTCGTAGTAGCTGGCAACTTTATCCAACATGGCTTCCAATGAGCCCGATTCTTCACCGATAGCGGTCATTTGCACCGCCATTGGGGGGAATACACCGGATAAACGCATGGCTTGTTGCAGCTGTGTGCCTGCAGTAACTTCATCGCGAACTTTATAAATAGCCACTTCGTAGACAGCATTCCCTGAAGCACGGGCCACTGTTTCTAACGCTTCTACCAAAGGAACGCCAGCGGCGAAGGTGGTAGAAAGTGTTCGGGCAAAACGGGCAACAACCGCTTTATTGAGGATGTCCCCCATAACGGGCAGCTTTAAGGAAAGGCGGTCGAGAAAATCATTAAACTTTTTTGATCTGATTTTTGCTTGTTTATATGCGTAGCCCATAATAAACAACACAAAAAGAGAGGGTAGCCACCACGCTTGCACAAATTCCGAAATATCCAGAACAAAGCGGGTAAAGGCAGGTAAGTCAGCCCCGAAGCCTTGAAACAACTCTTCAAAAACAGGGACAACCTTAATTAATAGGATGCCCGTAACCACCATTGCGACGATCAAAACTGATATAGGGTACTTGATCGCTTTTGCAATTTTGGCCTTGAGCGCCTCTGTTTTTTCTTTATAAGTGGCAATACGATCGAGCATCTGCTCCAATGCACCAGATTGCTCGCCTGACTCAATCAGGTTGCACACAAGCGCATCAAATTCCGCCGGGTGAGAGCGCAAAGAACTTGCCAAAGTAGAGCCTCCCTCAATCTCTATTTTAACTTGCTGGAGAAGTTTCACCATGTTTGGGTTATCCAAACCATCGCTAACAATGTCGAAGGATTGCACCACCGGTACACCGGCTTTCATCATGGTTGCCAACTGGCGCATAAACACTGAAATATCTTTTGGCGTTATTTTTTTCCCGCCGCCTCCTAATAAAGGTTTTCCTTTTTTACGCACTGTGGTTGCGGCAATCCCCTGGCTGCGAAGCTGGGCTTTAAGCATTGCGGGTGATGCAGCAATGGCTTCGCCTTTCACTTTATTACCGCGTTTATCTTTACCTTTCCAAGCAAAGGTGGGTGGGGTGACTACTTTTGTTGCTGCCATAATTAGTGACCTGTTGTTACTCGATTAACTTCTGCGAGACTGGTAACGCCCGCCATGACCTTTTTCAATCCTGACCTTCTTAAATCATTAAACCCTTCTATTCTTGCCTGGTCTGCAATCTGGATGGAGTTCCCATCCTCCATAATAATACGAGCGATGCTATCGGTGATCTTCATGACCTCGTAAATGCCCACGCGGCCCTTATAACCATCACCGCCACAAATGTCACATCCCTTTGGCCCGTAAACGGTCAATTCTGAAACATCTTCTTCGGTAAAGCCCATTTCAAGTAAGGATTCTTTGGGTACATCCACCACTTCTTTGCACTCCTTGCATAATCGTCGAGCAAGGCGCTGGGCAATAATCAAGGCCACCGATGTGGCAATATTAAACGATGGCACCCCCATATTGCGTAAACGAGTGAGCGTTTCAGGCGCGCTGTTGGTATGAAGTGTTGATAAAACCAAGTGACCTGTTTGGGCGGCCTTCACCGCAATCTCGGCTGTTTCTATATCTCGAATCTCTCCCACCATGACGACGTCGGGGTCTTGGCGTAAAAAAGCGCGAAGCGCTGTACCAAAATCCAGGCCAACCTTATTGTTAACGTTAACCTGGTTAACCCCCTCCAGGTTGATTTCAACGGGGTCTTCCGCAGTGGAAATATTGGTTTGTTCCGTATTAAGAATATTCAGGCCGGTGTAGAGAGAAACTGTTTTACCACTGCCTGTTGGCCCTGTAACCAAGATCATGCCTTGAGGTTTTTGTAGGGCCTCCATATAGAGGGCTTTTTGCGCATCTTCATAACCCAGAGCATCTATACCGAGTTTGGCAGCGTCGGCGTCTAATATACGTAAAACAATTTTTTCGCCCCAAATGGTCGGTAAGGTGTTGACACGAAAATCAATGGACCGTGATTTAGATAGCCTTAGCTTAATGCGCCCATCCTGCGGCATGCGGCGCTCAGAAATATCCATTTGAGACATTACCTTTAAGCGCGCTGATAAACGAGGGGCGAGGTTTTTCGGTGGGCTAGCGACTTCTTTGAGTATGCCATCCGTTCTTAAACGAACGCGGTAACGCTTTTCATAGGGTTCGAAGTGAATATCGGATGCACCAATTTTTATGGCATCGAGTAGTATTTTATTAACAAAACGAACAATAGGTGCTTCATCACTACCATCAGATTTGCCCTCATCATCGTCTTTAGCCTCTCCGCCCTCTAAGTCCAGATTGTCGAGGTCAGCATCCTCGAACTCATCCATCGAAGAATCTTGCTTGCTAAGTAAGCGTTCTATAGCATCGTGAAGTTTGTTCTCTTCGGCGAGAATGGACTCCGTGCTGATACCCGTTTGGAATTTAATTTCATCTAACGCTTGGAGATTAGTGGGGTCAGATACTGCAACAAAAAGCCGGTTACCGCGATGGAAAAGCGGCAATACATGGTGCTTGAGAATAAGGTTCTGCTTAACCAAGTCATTAGGTAGCACTTCTGTGTCGATGACGGATAAGTCCATTAGCGGCACACCAAACTCATCGGCCGCTGCCGTGGCAATATCAAAGGAGCTTACTAGCTTCTTTTGTACTAAATGCGTAACGAAAGGTATCTTTTCCTTGTGGGAGTCTTCTGTAGCGCCTTGGGCGCTCTCCATATCAAGCAAACCATCCGCTACCAAGCGTTTTGCCAGCCCGCTGAGGTTGCTCCCTGATCCTGAAGAAATAATAGCCATCTGTTTGAAAATTCGCCTTATTTTGATTAATGGAGCATGAGGGGTGATGCCCGCTATTTTCCGCCTCTTTATTAAGCGTAGCAATAATTTCTTTTTAACGCTGAGTGGCAGAGTGTGTGATTAATGATGGCGCAAATAAAGAGGGGGGATGGTGTGAGGGTGAAATAGAAGGGCAGCACCGACATTTACGAGAACAAGATCACAACTTTAGTGTGAAGTAACAGCAAGGTGACAGATATGGTCACTTTTTACACTGTATAAAAGTGACAATTAAAGTCAAATCGAGTAGGGCGTAGCGTCTAGTAGCAAAATAACAGAATAGATAAGGGGTGATGTTAGCGGGTAATAATTAAAGAAAAACAGCTGCTTGTAAAATAAACACTAAAAATAGATGCGCTTCATGGCAGCCTGGCACAGCCTGTGCCATAGTTATTACAAGGCTTTGGAAGTGGTTCGTAAATTAAGACAAGCATTACCCGGGAGGGCAATATGCAAACCATCTAAAGCCCTCCCAAGACAAAAATTATTTTTTAAACTCGGAGTAACATTATGAAAAAAGTACAACAAGGTTTTACATTAATCGAACTGATGATCGTAGTTGCGATTATTGGTATTTTGGCAGCGGTGGCGATTCCTGCTTATCAGGATTATACTATTCGCGCAAAAGTGACTGAGATTATAGGGCTAGCGGCGAAAGATAAGTCCTCAATTTCAGAATATTACATTTCAGTAGGACGTATGCCTGCCACTAATGCTGAGGCGGGAGTGAACTTAGATATAGCCCAAAGCCAGTATCTTACAGGTATTACTTATGCTCAAACAAGTACGAGTATTGGTACGATGCAGTATACCGTGTCTGGAACCACATTAGGTGGCGGTGCAGCGGGCTATCTTCAAATGCAGGGAACCGGCGCATCGGGTATTGGTGTGAAATGGGATTGTTCAGGTGGTACTTTGGCCGCAAAATACCTCCCTGCAAACTGCAGATAGTTAGTTCTTACCCTTAAAGGGGTTTCAAAAAGGCCGCTAAGTTGCGGCCTTTTTGTTTTATATTACATTCAATACTTTACTGAGATCTGACTAAGGGATTATGAAGCAAGGTCGTTTCTTAACAGTTCAATTTGTTATTCTATTCTTTATAGCGTTTACGTCAGCAGTTGTTGTCTTTTTATATTGGAAGGGTTTGAATGGTCCGTTTTTGTTGGATGACTATGTAAACCTTCAGCCAATGGTTCTCTTATCACAAGGGAAAATCACTCTTGAAAGTTTTGTTTTTCCTAGCGCAGACTGGGTCTCAAGTCGGCCACTAAGCTTGCTTAGCTTTGTGGCATCTCAATATCTCAGCGGATTACCATTTTCGTTTGAAGATAGTAATGCTTTTAAATTCAAGGTTTTTAATTTATCTATTCATATTGCTATATTTTTAGTGGTATTTCGCTTCGTCTATAAGCTTTCGTTAATAACGGTAGACAAACAAAACGCGCTAATATTAAGTGGCCTGGCAGCTGTTTTGTGGGTGTTTTCCCCCATGTGGGTTTCTACCGTACTTTATGTTGTGCAGAGAATGGCCCAGCTTTCCACGCTTTTTTGTTTGCTGGGGTGCCTTTTATACTTGGAGGCAAGATTAAGAAAGTATAACCTTCTAGCTATTGTCTTTACCGTGACTTGTATAGTCTTGGCTGTATTAAGTAAACAAAACGGCGTGCTTTTGGTTCTGCTGGTTGGATTAATAGAGCTGTATATCTATTTGTACGGCTCGCCGCAGCCGTGGGGGAAAAAAAATCGATTTTTTTCGTTTCTAGTAATGGGTTTCATCCTTTTTGGCTTAATTACTGCGCTGAGTTTAGTTCTATTTAAAAGTGAGCGATTTTTAAATTATGATAGTTACAGTTTTAATTTAACAGAGCGAGTTTTCACTGAGCTGCGGGTGCTTTGTGATTATATCTTAAGCTTGATGCTTCCATTTAGAGGCGGAAGCCTTTTTTTTGATGATTTTCAAGTCTCTAAAAGTCTATTTCAGCCCATTTCGACATTTATATCACTCATCGTATTAAGTATTTTTTTTATTGTTGGAATATGTGCGTTGTTCCGAAAAAAAACCGCATTGTTGGGCTTTGGGATATTATTTTTCTTTCTCGCTCATGGTTTGGAGTCAACAGTTATTCCTCTGGAACTTTATTTTGAGCACCGGAACTATTTGCCAGCGGTTGGGTTGTACCTAGCTCTTTCTTCTTTTATATGCTCATCGTTATTGCGAAATTACCGGTCTTTAACTTGGTTTTTATTGTTACTGTATATTGGCTTCAATGCATATTGGCTAGGTATTAAGGGAGATACTTGGAGTTCCCGCGAAAAATTATTTTCCAAGGAGGAGCAAAGCCATACACAATCATTAAGATTAAATAAAACGTTAGCAACCTTCTATATTAATAATCGCCAAATGGACAAAGCAGGCTACTATATTGAAAGGACAGTGAAGATATATCCTGGTGCGGCAATGGGGGCAACGCTACATCTGGCCTCTGCATTCT
>JAESUE010000284.1 GCA_016763235.1 Pseudomonadales bacterium | reverse complement strand
TATGGTGGGCCCGGAGTGATTTGAACACTCGACCAATGGATTATGAGTCCACTGCTCTAACCAACTGAGCTACGGGCCCAGATAGCACCGTTCCATGAGAAGGGTGCTATAACTGGGGGGTTAGTTGTTGTCTAAGAAGGTTTTCAGGTGATCAGAGCGAGTAGGGTGACGTAATTTACGCAAAGCCTTTGCTTCGATCTGGCGGATGCGCTCACGTGTGACATCAAACTGCTTGCCTACTTCTTCTAAGGTATGGTCGGTATTCATATCTATACCAAAGCGCATACTGAGAACCTTTGCCTCTCTTGCTGTTAAGCCTGAAAGTACATCGCGGGTCGCTTCGCGCAAGCCTGAAATGGTTGCAGAATCAGCGGGGGATTCGATGTTTTGGTCTTCAATGAAGTCACCAAGATGGGAGTCTTCGTCATCGCCAATAGGGGTTTCCATTGAAATGGGTTCTTTGGCAATCTTGAGGACTTTACGTACTTTGTCTTCTGGCATTTCGAGCCGCTCACCGAGTTCTTCCGGAGAGGGTTCTCTACCCATTTCTTGGAGCATTTGTCGAGAAACCCGATTTAGCTTGTTGATGGTTTCTATCATGTGCACCGGAATTCGGATGGTGCGAGCTTGGTCTGCAATGGAGCGGGTGATGGCTTGGCGGATCCACCAGGTTGCGTAGGTGGAGAATTTGTATCCACGGCGATACTCGAATTTATCCACCGCTTTCATTAGGCCGATATTGCCTTCTTGAATGAGATCAAGGAACTGTAACCCACGGTTGGTGTATTTTTTTGCAATAGAGATGACTAGGCGTAGGTTAGCTTCTACCATTTCCTTCTTAGCGCGGCGTAGCTGGGCTTCACCTAAAGACATGCGGCGGCTAATTTCTTTGATTTCGCCAAGGGCGTCAAAACCACAGAGCTCAATGGTTTGAGCAAGTCGGGCTTGGCCCTTAATGACTTCGTTGCGAACAGATAGTAGCCGTTGAGCCACTTTTTCATCTGCTTTAGCAATTTCCTGGTCAATCCACTCTAGGTTTGTCTCATTGGAGGGGAAGGTTTTAATGAAATCTTTTCGGGGCATACGCGCTTTGCGTGTGCAAAGACTCATAACGGCGCGCTCTTCTTTTCGTATGGTGTCCAGAGCGTTCCGTACATTCAGTACCAATTTTTCATAAACTCGGGGTATGAATTTGAATATAGAAAAGTATTCAGCGAGTTCCTGTTTGGCGGCATCGGTATTTTTGTTTTCCTTGCCGTATTTTTCGAGAGCCTTTTGGTATTTCTGGTAGGAATCCCTAAGAGTGTTGATTCTCTCTTGCGCAAAAACAGGATCTATACCGCCGTCAAAAGAATCCTCCTCCTCTTCACTCTCATCGCCATCCTTTTTGTCGCCTTCGGAACTTTGGCCATCGCTTTGCGCATTTTCGGGGCTTTTAACTAGTGAGGGTGGCGGAGCTTGGGGAACCTTTTCATCCAGGTAACCAGACATGATGTCGTTAAGGCGTTTTTCTTCGCTGTCTACTTTGTCAAACTGGAAGAGGATGCTTTCAACAGTTCCGGGCCAATTTGTAAGCGCAGAGAGAACTTGTCGCATACCTTCTTCAATGCGTTTGGCAATTTCTATCTCGCCTTCGCGGGTGAGAAGCTCGACGGTGCCCATTTCGCGCATATACATACGTACTGGGTCGGTCGTGCGACCAGGTTCAGATTCTACTGAGGCCAGTGCGGCAGCGGCTTCTTCAGCGGCAATCTCATCGGTGCTGTCTGATGCATCGCTCATCATTAGATCGTCTGCAGCCGGAGCTGTTTCAAATACCTGTATGCCCATGTCGTTGAGCATACCAACGATATCTTCTATTTGGTCTGGCTCTGAAACAGTCTCAGGCAGGTGGTCGTTGACGTCTGCGTAAGTAAGGAAACCCTGCTCTTTACCTTTGGCGATAAGTTCTTTAAGCTGAGACCTGCGTTTTTGTAAGGAGGATTTATCTGTCATTTAGGCTGCTGCTCTCAGTGGATTAACCGTTGGGAGGTTGTCTGTTTTGTACGCTTTCAGAATAGCCGCGCATTCTAGCATGCGCTAGCACTATTCTCTAGCTGCTTGTGTGTCATCCGTTTTATCATCTTCGTCCCCTTCTTTATTAAGCTGCTTTTTAAGTTCGAGCAGCGCTTTTAGTTTTGTTCCATCTTTTGAGTTGTTTTCTCTATCGCTTGCAATCTGTCTTGTTACTGACTGGGCTATGTGTAACTTTCTGAGTTGTCGAATCATCTCGTTTACTTCTAGCCCTGCGCTGTCGTTGCAAAGCAGGAACTCTTGCGCCGCCAAACTGGCTAACTTGCTGCCTTCGGGGGTGTCGTGCCAATACCCAAGTAGCGCAGCAGTGCTAATATTTGGCGTGTTCTGTAAACATTCTAGTACGTTAATGAGAAGGTTGGTGTGCGTTAGGTTAAGTTCGCGCAGCTCTTCAGGAATTTGTATAGATTGGGCCTTTTCGGGTAATTGCAATAAAAGCCGGATGGTTTTGTAAGCAGTTCGTTGCGCGGGGCCATTCTCTTGTTCGTTCGGGCGATAGTTTTGGGGGGCTTTCGCGCTTCTTCGTTGGTATTTTGAATGGGTATTATCAGGGGTTTGGCTATCGGGGTTGGGGTTGTCAGTGTCTTGCTGAGGGGGCGCTGGGCTTGGTGTTGATGCTTTCTTTTTTTGCTCGGCTTTTAGTAGTTGCTCAGCAAGGGTTTTTAGCTCGATTTTGGTATGCTCGGCAAGCTGTGAGAGCATAAGCTCTTTAAGCATCCCTTTTGGTTGCTGCGCTAGCATGGGTAGCGCGAGTGTCGCCAAGCGGGCTTTGCCATCCAGCGTTGAGGTGTCTAGCCCCTGGCTCAGGTGTTCGAACAGGAAGTCGGTGATTGGCAGGGCTTTTTCGATGCGCGCATTAAATAGCTCTTTGCCTTCCTGGCGGATAAGTGTGTCGGGGTCTTCGCCTTCGGGTAGGAATAAAAAACGAATTTGTCGGCCATCCTTTAGACAGGGGATGGCAGTCTCAAGCCCTCTGGCTGCGGCCTTTCTCCCTGCGTCGTCACCGTCAAAACAAAATACGAGTTCAGGTGCATAGCGGAACAGCCTTTCAAGATGGGTGGTGGAGGTGGCTGTTCCTAGTGTGGCGACAGCAAAGCGAAGGTCGTGTTGAGCGAGGGCGATAACATCGATGTAGCCTTCGACAATAATAAATTTTTTCGGGCTTTGCCTGCTCTGGAGGGCCTCGTAAAGACCATAAAGTTCATTGCTCTTGTGGAATAACGGGCTTTCTGGGGAGTTGAGATACTTGGGTTTGTCGTCACCGAGCACGCGGCCGCCAAAGGCGATGGTTCGCCCTCTTTGGTCTCGAATGGGGAACATGATACGGTCGCGAAAACGATCGTAAATGCGTTTTTCATCTTTTTGAATAACGAGGCCGGCATCGAGGGCATTTTGTGATTCTTTGCTATTGTGAATCAGCGCATTTTTGAGGTTGTCCCACCCCTGCGGCGCGTAACCGATGGCGAACTCTTTGGCAATGGAGCCGGTGATTTGGCGTTTTTTCAGGTATTGAATAGGCCGCTGGCTGATTGCTGTATTTTTGAGCTGTTCGCAATAATAGGCTTGCGCCTTCTCGAGGATGTCGAACAGTGGGCGTGTGCTGGGTTTTTGGGGGCCATTTTGAGATTGGCTGCGGGGAACTTCCAGGCTGGCTGATTGCGCGAGGGATGTTACTGCATCCACAAAATGCATGCGCTCGTAATCACGAAGGAATGTAATGGCGTTGCCACTCGCGCCGCAGCCGAAGCAATGGTAAAACTGTTTGTCTGGGCTGACGGAGAAAGAGGGGGTTTTTTCTTTATGAAAAGGGCAGCAGGCCGAGTAGTTTTTCCCGCTACGTTTAAGGGGGACGCGCGAATGAATCAGCCCCACAAGATCAGTGCGGGCTAATACTTCTTCGATGAAGTCCTCAGGTATTTGGTTGTGCATGCCGTAAATCTTGTGCTGAGGAGGGGCCTGCGTTAATTTGTCGAGTTGTCTGGATTAGTTTATAGCAGGCTTTTAACTAATCTGCTGACTATGCCCATGTCGGCGCGACCTTGGATTTGCGGTTTTAGAATAGCCATGACTTTCCCCATGTCTTTCATTCCCGCTGAGCCACTTTTTTGGATGGCATCTTTTGTGAGTGTTTCAAGCTCGGCTTCTGTTAATTCCTGGGGTAGAAATTCTTGAAGAACCTTTATTTCGGCGGCTTCTATTTTGGAAAGGTCTTCACGATTTGCGTCGCTGTACTGACGAAAAGATTCACGACGTTGCTTGACCATTTTGTCGATGAGTTGCAGTGAGCGCTCTTCATCTACTTCGATGCGTTCATCCACTTCAATTTGCTTAAAGGCGGCCAGTGCCATGCGAATAACGGTTAGGCGGTCTTTTTCCCTTGCGCGCATTGCTGCTTTCATTGCTTCGCTAAGGGCTGATTTGATGCTGGATTCAGGCATGCTGGGTTTACATCCTATGGGCTGCAGTCAGGTACTTGATGTTGCTGAGCGACTTAATGGTGAGCTTCTTCTTGTGGGACTTGTGATCCAAGAGAAAAGAAGAAGCTTTCCAGTGTTTGCTTTGTACTGATTACAGGTTTGGTGCTTTTTAGTACAGACGCTTACGGCGCAGTACGTCTTTTGAGGATTTTTTTAGATGACGCTTTACGGCTGCTGCTGCTTTGCGCTTACGAACCTGTGTGGGCTTCACGTAAAATTCGCGACGACGAACGTCAGCGAGAACACCCGCTTTTTCAC
>JAESUE010000283.1 GCA_016763235.1 Pseudomonadales bacterium | reverse complement strand
TATTTACGGCTTGAGCGCCATCCAGAGGGGCGTCGGTGATACTAAGCTGAAGGTTGCCAGTCTGCCCGACTCCTATCTCAGCATTTCCACCTCCACAGGCGGCCAATGACATCGCCATCGCAGATAGCACAGCCTCTTTTAAATATTTCATACTGCTGATTCCTTTAACGCCAAACATTGATTAACTTTTAACCAGCATCATACGCGAGTCTAAATAATGTTCAAGCAACCGAGCTTACGCTTAGCTACAGTGCTCCCATTAGATAATCAAACATACCCGCTATGATAGGGTTGCGCTGCAGTTTCGCAGGTAGAGCATTTATCTTCTATGAACAAGATCGCAGATTTTTTAAACAACTTGGTAACGTTTCACTGAACCCAGCAATTTATTCAAAAAACTGCCTAATATGACCAGTTGCTAGATCATCACCAAAGGGCTATCCACCGCTGACCGTTTTAATAAATGGTGCACTCATAGAAGTACCTCAAAGCCAGGTTCTAGGAACCGTTCAAACTCCCTCAACTGAATTACTCGAAGATACTTTTAGAAAACGAAATACGTGGTCACGCTTCAGGCCAAGTAAGCAAGGGCCTTATTTTTTCGTCGTTGCATGGCTGCCGTTTCTTATATTAATGCTCACGCACTTTCTACTGGCCGGGTTACATTACGAAAAGGAATATAGCAACATCAACATGCTGGGTATGCACTTTGCGGCACAGTATTAATGCTAGGCAGAAAACTTATTTGCTTTTGGTTTTTCGATGAAATATGGAGGGGTAATATTATATATCACTCCTGTAGCGTGGCGTTTTGTTGATAGTAAACACTTAGAGCTTCGAGACTGCCCGGCGTGTAGAGTTCTAAAAATCACACCGTGTGATAGGCTTTAATCGGTCATTATCGTTATAAAAACAACTCTAATTTTGGTTTCACTTTTCAAGTGAAGCTCGATTATTCCGTATGTTAGCTGCAAATTATTCTATTTATATACGATTCATGACTAGCTGTTGCAATTATCACAAGCTGATTATTACAATCAACGCCCCTTTAACCAACCACATTGGTTTTTTGCCTTGAATTAGAAGGTAGTATTTGTTTTAATCGCCGACTCATAAAAAATAACAATTTAATAATAAAGCAATATTTCAAGGAGTAATTGAATGCCTCCATTTTTAAAACAGCTATCTCTTAGTTTGATCCTATCTCTTTCTGCTACCTCACTATTGGCAAATGATACAAGCCAAATGAGCGTCGCCAGGGAACTCGAAGTTACCATTGTAACGGGAAAAGAATTACCGAAGTTACTCAACAAGTCTGCCGAAAGCTATTCATTAATGGCAATGCGCGATGGAAAAATATCTCCAATCCCTTATCAATTTGATGATATCAACGTAAAAGAGCTTGTTCATGTACCAGGTGGTAAAGTACCCGTGGATGGCAAGGCTGGCGTAATCGAAGAAAATGATCAGTTAGCTTTCATGTACAAGGACATGGGGCCAAAAGCAACACCAGAATTACTGCAAGGTATTGAAGGCAGCGTCGTTTCAGAATTAGAAATTAACGAAGATGGCATTCAGCGTTATGCCTATGTTGTAGAGGGTAATAGCCAGCGCAGCAATAAACGCTACGCATATTATGATTTCGAAACAGGATTAGTAGAAGCTGAAACTTACAGCTTACAACTTGACCCTGAAAACATTTTTGTGTGGGAAGATTGGATAATCAAAGACTTTAGCGGCACCCCTTCCGCTCCAAATGTATTAGATACGATGAAGATTCGAGTTAAAGCAAAGCTGGGTTTTATAAAAGCGACGCTTCATAACTCATTAATTCCAGTTTCTACAATAGCGGTAAAAAATGGGCCAGTACGATCGATAGTTGAAGCCGATGCCAGCATAAGTCTTCTTGGTATAGACCTCGCTAAAGGAGGCTTAACGGTAACCTTTAGCGCACAAAAAATTGAATACCCGCTGTTCATGTTCTTTCCAAAGGCGGGTAGTATTCTAAGTTCCCTGAGTATAGATGTGACTGTGGACTATGTTGATTTAGAAGGTAGTCGTTACCGAACAGCTCTTGGCCCAAAAGAACCAATGATTACCGGCAGTAAAGAAGCCAATAAATTAAGAAAACAATATAAAACCGACCTTGAGCATCCATGGCAAGCGATAAGTACCGGTAAAAATTGGGATATGTTTTTCTTCTTCTTTGCGAATGAAGGCTTCAACCCAACACTTAATGCCGTTTATCGCGATGAAAAAGCGGGTGATGACGAAAATGGCCCTGAACGTTACGAAGGGAGCAATTCTGAACTAGGGCCGACATTGAGCGATATTCCTTTCGGTAAAGAAGGAATCTTAAGCTTTAATTTGTACTTCGGGCCTGACTTGTGGGAGGGTAATAACCCAGAAAAAGCGGCTGAGCAAATCATGAATCCAGCAAAGGTAATTGTTCACTAGAAATTGCCACGCAAGCAAAAAAGGCCCGTTTAATCGCTTTAAACGGGCCTTTTTTTGTGGGCGGAACTATTTATACATAGGGAAGTGATTGCCTCAAAAGCTGGTGCATATTAGCCATTCCAGTTTTTAAGGCCTCTTCAATATCATCCATCGTTATTATTTTTTCACTTCTTCCCGCCGCTTTGTTTACCACCACAGAAAGTGATACGTATGCGATATCCTTTTCTCTAGCAAGAGACGCCTCCGGCATAACGGTCATCCCGACAATATCGCAGCCATCTTTTTCAAGGCGGTTAATTTCTGCTGCAGATTCGAGCCTAGGCCCCTCTGTGCAAGCGTATACCCCACCCATTGAAGAATCCAAATTAAGTTTTTTTAGTTGAACGATAATTATCTTTCTAAGCTCTTCGTCAAATGGGTCGCTAAAATCTATATGCATCGGCATCCCCTTATCATCATCGCAAAAACTGCCATTTCGACGGTAAGTATAATCGATGATTTGATCAGGAATATTAATATGGGATGGCCCCATATGTTCGGCGATTCCACCTACTGCGTTAACGGAAATGACTTTTTTTACGCCAAGACTCTTTAAGGCCCAGATATTTGCACGATAATTAATACGATGGGGGGGGATTTGGTGAGGGCTACCATGCCGAGCCAAGAAGTAAACGGGCGTATCATCAAAGTGCCCAGATAGAATCGGAGAGGACGTTTCTCCATAAGGAGTTATGACTTGATGAGATTTTTCTAATACAAAACCATCCAATTTACTGAGGCCAGTACCACCAATTATTGCTATGCTCACTTATAGATCACCCTGCTTTTTGTAACGATTCATCTCACGCTCAAATTCGCACATAACAGCGTTAAAAAATAATCATTTATAAGTATAAACTCACATTTTTCGCCTTGTTCTGCTCAAATTTGAACGCAATCTGAACAGTTACAGAGT
>JAESUE010000282.1 GCA_016763235.1 Pseudomonadales bacterium | reverse complement strand
CCTATTTTTCTTATGTGAGCTGCAACACCGCCAGTGGCACCTGCAGTGAAAACCCAACCGGCACTTTAACTTGGAACCTAGGCACCCTCACAGCAGGTAGCTCAAGCACCCTCACCTACCAGATGTTAGCGGCCTCTAGCGGTATTCCGAGCGGCCTAAGCGAACTGAATAATACTGCCAGTGTGGCAGATGATGCCTACTACACAGGTGGCACCCCACCCGCCAACTGCAGTAGCGAAACCGTTAGCGTATCTGTGAGCGGTAACCCTAAATTGGCCTTGGTGTTAACAGCCAATAACGTCGCAGTGTTGCCGAGTGATCTCGTAATATACACCTTACAAGTCACGAACAATGGCTCAAGTACTGCCAATGATCTTTTAATCGCAAACCCTATTCCAAGTGCCACGGGGTTTGTTGAAATCACATCAGGAACCGGCAGTTTCGATACGCTTAATAACCAAGTGTTATTTCCGCTGGCAAGCCTCGCAGCAGCAGCCAGCGCAAACTACAGCTTTACCGTACAGGTGAACAATCCATTAACCAGCGGCAGCACCACGATAACCAGCACCGCAACGGTGAGCGCCGCCAATGCCAAGGCCAGCAGTGACAGCGTTACCATCACCGCCACTGCAGCGCCAATAATGAGCATTAGCTTGTCTGGCCCAGGCAACATTCCATTGCCTGCAACAACCCTTGCTGCTAATGCCAATACCAGCAATACCTTAATCATGACCAGTGCCGCGTTATTAAGCCCTGGCGATTATATTCTGGTGAACAGCAGCTATGCCCGCATTACGTCGATTGCTGGCGACCTGGTAACGGTGGATACCCCCATCACCGCCACCAGCGGCGACAGTATTCAACTCGCGGCAAGCTATAGCATTCTTTACCAAAACACCGGTAATGCCGCAGCGACCAATGTTCTAATCAACGAAACACTGCCCGCAGGCTGGGGATATATTGCCTCATCGCCTACCGCCACCAGCGCGCCCTCAGTTGGCAGCAACGGCACAATAAACTGGGTTATCGGTACCGTTGAAGCCGGAAACAGCGGCGCAATGCAATTTGTCGCCCTGCCCACTAGCAGCGGTAGTTTTACTCATACAGCAACGTTAACGGCTGACGGTAGCATCACTGAAACAGCCACCACCACCGCCTTGGTCGGCGGGTTGACGGGTTGACGGGTTGACGGGTTGACGGGTTGACGGTAATAAAAACAACCGCCAGTGATAACGCAACGCTCGGTGGCAGTGCAAGCTATACCATCACCGTGAGTAATTCACTTGCCACTGACATCAACGGTGTGGAAGTCAGGGACTTACTCCCTGCAGGTTTTACTGTTTCATCTGCCACACCTACCGTTACCTCCTATGATGATACCGAATTCAACCGCCCTGTTTGGGTTATTAACGTCCCTGCTAACAGCTCGATTTCAATTACTTTTGCAGTCGACATTTCAGCCGATCTTGGTGCGACCACCTACCAGAATGAAGTGGAAGTAACGGCCCCTGCAGGTATCAGCGTGATGAATTTTGATGCCCTAGCAAGCACTGCCGAAGATATCACCCTGTTAGTAAATTCAGGCATGATGAGTGGTTACGTGCGCTATGACAGCAACCCGTTATCGGGCATCTGGGTTAACTTCTATGATAACGGCAGCCTTGTTTACAAGGCGTATACCAATGAAGCGGGCCGTTACCAACGAGTGCTTGAGCAAGGAAGCACCTGGCGAATGGAAATCACCAGTGACACCGATAATGATGCGCTGCTAAGCGGTTTAGGCCTCACTGCCGGAACTGATCCAGACAGCTTTTCGATCAGTAATGGCGACTCTATTAATCGTGATTTTATTTTTTCTCTACCTAAGCCCACGGTCGTTTCTCAAATAACGAATGATCAAACACCCGTGATCACCGGCACCTATCCATCCAATAGAACGGGCGGCGTTCTAACGGTAGAAATCAACAGCGTAACTTATAGCGTCGGCACAGACCTTACGGTTAACGGAGATAACTGGACTTTAACTATTCCTCTCACCGACCAACTTGCTGAAGCAATTTATGAAATAACGGCCACCATCACAGAGGGTGATCACAGCACTGCAGACACATCCAGCAACGAACTAAAAATTGACATTTCTGCGCCAGCAAGCACCCCAACGGTGAACAATGTTATTGCCAGCGATAAGCCCACGCTCACCGGCACAGCAACTTTAGATACTGGTGAAACACTGTCGGTCACGATCAATGGCGCTACTTACCACAACGTGCCGGTGACTAACGGTGAATGGACACTCGATACCAACACCGCAACACCCTCCACCGGCACCTTAGGGAATTTCACTGATGGCAGCTACAGTGTTACCACCATCATCACCGATGAAGCAGGCAATGCCAGTACAGATATCAGCAATACGGAAGTGCAAATATCCACCCTCGACACAGATGGTGATGGTGTTGCAAACGTAGACGATCTGGATGACGACAACGATGGCATCCCTGACACCATAGAAGGCAGTGGCGCTGTGGATACCGATGGCGATGGCATCGTCGATAGCCTCGATCTCGACAGCGATAACGACGGCCTGTTTGACCTCGTGGAATCGGGCAGCCCCAACCCAACAACGCTCGATGCCGATAACAACGGCCAAATTGATGTGGGGAATTCCGTTGGCAGTAATGGCCTGGTGGATGTACTCGAAACAAGCGTTGATAGTGGCACCATCGCCTACACCATTCTTAATACCGATAACGATAGCGTTGCAGATTTTCGTGATCTCGACAGTGATAACGATGGCATCCCCGATGTCATCGAATCCGGCGGTATTGATGCCGATGGCGATGGAGTGATCGGTACCGGCGCTCCATCCGTTGACAGCAATGGCCTCGCCACAGGAGCCGGACTAAGCCCCGTTGATACAGATGGCGACGGAGTGGGTGATCAATTAGAACTCGATGCCGACAATGATGGCTTATTCGACTTAGTTGAAGCAGGCGGCACCGATACCAACAATAATGGCCTCGTAGATGGTTTCACCGATAGTAATGGCGATGGTTTTGATGATGGCATAAGCGGCAACCCCCTACCGTTAACCGATACCGATGGTGATGGCATTCCTGATTATCGCGATAACGATGACAGCGATAACGACGGCGTGCCTGATAACGTCGATCTGGATGACGACAACGATGGCATCCCTGACACCATAGAAGGCAGTGGCGCTGTGGATACCGATGGCGATGGCATCGTCGATAGCCTCGATCTCGACAGCGATAACGATGGCCTGTTTGACCTCGTGGAATCGGGTGCCCTCAACCCAACAACGCTCGATGCCGATAACAACGGCCAAATTGATGCGGGGAATTCCCTTGGCACCAATGGCTTAGCGGATGTACTCGAAACAAGCGCCGATAGTGACACCATAAACTACACCGTGCTGGATACCGATAACGATACCGTTGCAGATTTTCGGGATCTCGACAGTGATAACGACGGCATTCCTGATGTCACCGAATCCGGCGGTATTGATGCCGATGGCGATGGCGTGATCGGTAGCGGCGCCCCATCCGTTGACAGCAATGGCCTCGCCACAGGAGCCGGACTAAGCCCCATTGATACCGATGGCGATGGCTTGGGCGATCAATTAGAACTCGATGCAGACAATGATGGCTTATTCGACTTAGTTGAAGCAGGCGGCACCGATACCAACAAAGATGGCCTCGTAGATAATTTCACCGATAGCAATAACGATGGCTTTGATGATGGCATAAGCAGCAGCCCCCTACCGTTAACCGATGCCAACAATGACGGTACTCCCGATTACATAGATAATGTCGATACGGACAACGACAACATCCCAGATAGCATCGATCTGGATGACGACAACGACGGCATTCCCGATACCGAAGAAGACAGCGGTCTCGTAGACACCGATGGCGACGGCATCGTCGATAGCCTCGACCTCGACAGCGATAACGATGGCCTGTCTGACCTAGTCGAATCAGGGGCTTCCAATCCAGCAACGCTCGATGCCGATAATAACGGCCAAATTGATGCGGGGAATACCGTTGGCACCAATGGCCTAGCGGATATACTCGAAACAAACGTCGATAGCGGCACCATCAACTACACCGTGCTGGATACCGATAACGATACCGTTGCAGATTTTCGGGATCTCGACAGTGATGGTGATGGCCTATACGACTTAATCGAAGCAGGAGGCATCGATGATAACGACGATGGCCAGGTAGACAGCTTCACCGATAGTAATGGCGATGGTTTTGATGATGCTCTCGCCACAACACCCCTACCGTTAACGGATGCCAACAATAATGGCATCCCCGATTACAGAGATAATACCGATACGGACAACGACAACATCCCTGATAGCATCGATCTGGATGACGACAACGATGGTATTCCCGATGCCTTAGAAGGTAACGGCCTGGTGGATACCGATGGCGATGGCATCGTCGACAGCCTCGATCTCGACAGCGATAACGATGGCTTATTTGACCTGAGTGAATCCGGTGCCCCCAATACAGCAACTCTCGATACCGGTAACAATGGCCAGATTGATAACACTAAGCCCGTCGGCATCAATGGATTAGTCGATGCGCTAGAAACAAGCCCCGATAGTGGCACAGTCAATTACAACGGCGGCGTTGCCCTTGATAGCGACGGCGATAACATCCCAGATTTTCGCGACCTCGATAGTGATAACGATGGCATCCCCGATGTCACCGAGTCCGGAGGCAGCGACCCCGACAACGATGGCGTAATTGGCACCGGCACCCCCTCCGTTGATAGCAATGGCCTAGCGACAGGCGCAGGCTTAAACCCCATTGATACCGACAATGACGGCGTAGCAAACTTCCGTGATCTTGATAGTGATAATGACTCTCTTCTGGATGTTATAGAAGCAGGCTTAAACGACCTTGATGGAAACGGCCTCGCCGATGGCCGTGATCAAACCAGCAGCCCACTCGATACCGATAACGACGGCACCCCAGACTACCTTGACCTTGATTCTAACAATGACGGCAATAATGACATTATCGAAAACGGCAACGCCATACTCGATACCGATAACGATGGCATCATTGACGCAAGCACAGACACCGATAATGATGGCATTCCAGACATCACCGATGAAAGCCCCAACGGTTTTGGTACCAGCGTCGTCAACTCTACTATAGATAGCGACAACGACGGCCTACCTGATTCCAGTGACTTAGATGATGACAATGACGGCATTCCCGATGTGCTCGAAGGCACCGGCGATAGCGATAATGATGGCGTTCCTGATAACCTCGACCCTGATGCCGATAACGACGGCATACTCGATACCATTGAAGCGGGAAGCATCACCTTATCGGGGATCGACGCAAACAATAACGGCATTGACGATGCCGTAGATGTCGTCTTTACCGGCGGCGTGGATGCGAACGGCGATGGTGCAGATGATCGGTTTAAACCCACCGATACCGATGGTGATGGCATTCCAGATTACCTTGACCCTGACAGCGATAACGATGGCGTCAGCGATGTGGAAGAAGTCTCTAATCAATTAGTGACCGGTTTAGATGACGACGGCGATGGCATAGACAACGCGTTTGACGTGACACTCACCGGCGGATTAGACGTCAATAACGATGGCATAGATGATGCCTTAGGCCAACTGATAGACACCGATGGTGACGGCATATTCAACCATCTAGAAACTGATAGCGACAATGATGGATACTCTGATTTTATAGAAAATGGCGATTATAATAACGACGGCATACTCGATCGTTTACAAGCAGAAACCGTCATCGAGTCGGCAAGAACCGGATCCGGCGCATTGAACCAATGGTTCTTATTAATGCTCTTCGCAATGCTCTTCTTTGGCAAAAAAATAAACGGAATTAAAAGCCATGAATAAAAAAATCGGCTTAATAATAGTAACAACATGGCTATTTAACACCGAGATTTTTGCGGATGAAACTTGGGCCTGCGATATTCGACAGGGAAATAAAACCACACAAGAAAACTTTGATCCCTGTGGGTATATCGGTGCAGGATATGGTTTAACCTATCTTGACCCCGACAGAAACAACTCCTCTTGGACAATCGAAGATAAATATGATTCAGGATCACTCATATACGGCGGCTATCATTTTAAACCTCACGGGTTTGCTGACATCGCCTACCTCAATTTAGGAAAAGTATCCGCCACCGACAAAAACCCCCTAAGAGATTTATCCGGCACCATCCGCTACACCGTACCCACCGTTATGCTCGGATACTATGTTGACATACCCTCCCTAACGAATAACCTTATTCCAGACACACCCATTGATACGTTTATAAAGTTGGGCATCTCCAGCATCGGCACACAATCGAACCCCAGTACCATCCCCGTCGTTAAAAAAAGCAATGTTCAACTCGCCTTCGGTTTTGGCGTAGAGTGGCGGTTCCAGCAACACTGGAAATTACGCAGCCAATAT
>JAESUE010000281.1 GCA_016763235.1 Pseudomonadales bacterium | reverse complement strand
TATACGTATAAACTCACATTTCTCGCCTTATTCTGCTCAAATTTGAATGCAAATTGAGCAGTTGTAGAGTTCGCTATGTAGCTACAAAACGGCAACATTACTTTTTAAAACAGAAAAAATACGTCCCCTTTTCTGCTTCCGCTCTCATCAAATTCAAACAACCTCAATCGCCATTGCAGTTGCTTCACCGCCACCAATACATAATGAAGCAACACCACGGGTTTTGCCGTATTTTTTAAGGGCATGAATTAGCGTAAGTATAATGCGCGAACCCGATGAGCCGATAGGATGGCCCAAGGCGCAAGCTCCACCATGGATGTTCATTTTTTCATGAGGAATGTTATGTTTTTGCATCGCCAGCATCGTGACCATGGCGAAGGCTTCGTTCACTTCAAACAAATCCACATCGTCAACACTCCAGCCCGTTTTTTTAAGCAGCTCATCCATTGCACCAATCGGCGCGAGTGTGAATTCAGAGGGGTGTCGGGATTGCGTACTATGTCCAACAATACGGGCTAAGGGTGTCAGCCCCTTTTTTCTGGCGAGGCTTTCTTTCATTAACACCAAAGCTGAAGCACCATCAGAAATCGAACTGGCATTGGCTGCAGTAACAGTACCGTCTTTTTTGAATGCGGGACGTAGCCGAGGGATTTTCTCCAAGTCAGCATGACCCGGTTGTTCATCAAAAGTAACTTCGAATTCACCTTTACGGGTTTTTACCGTCACAGGGGTTATTTCTGCATCAAAGCTTCCATCCGCAATCGCTCGCCGAGCACGTTTGAGGGATTCAATGGCGTAGTCATCCATCGCTTCACGGCCAATTTTATATTGATCTGCTACATCTTGTGCGAACGACCCCATAAGGCGGCCTGTCTCGGCATCTTCCAAGCCATCAAGAAACATATGGTCTTTAACGTCGCTATGCCCCATTCGCAAACCACTGCGCGCTTTTTCCAATATATAAGGCGCATTACTCATGCTTTCCATTCCGCCTGCAACAAAAATATCGCCGGAATCTGCTTTTAAAAGATCGTGCGCGAGCATGGTGGCTTTCATACCTGAACCACACAGCTTATTGATGGTGGTGCAAGCCACCGTAACAGGTAGCCCTGCCTTTAGGCTGGCTTGACGTGCGGGGCCTTGTTTCAAACCAGCTGGCAGCACACAACCGAAAATAACTTCGCTCACGTCTTCCGGGAAAACACCTGAACGCAGCACCGCTTCTTTAATGACCACCGCACCAAGATCGGTAGCGGGGAGCGATGACAATGCCCCCTGAAAACCTCCCATTGGTGTACGCGCACCGCTAACAATCACAATCGAATCAGTCATAAAGTACATTCCTTTTAGTAGATGAGGAGGAGGAAGAGAAAAAGGCAAATTCTATTACAGGGCAGCTCTAAAGCAGCCCACTCTCTTCGAATAAAATCATAGAATATACACCGGCGTCTAAACACAATGCCAACAGATTGTCTCACCAGAACCTTTCACGGCGGTTAATAGTGGTTTATGTTAAAGACTCTGCGCGAATTATAACGACTCAGCGAACTCTGTAAGAGTTCGAATTTGAGCATGAGCTGAGTAGTTAGCGCGAATTATTCTCACCATTGGGGAGGCTCATCATGTACAAGCGTGCCTTTATCAGCCTTGTAGTTTTACCTTTTGCTTTATTCAGTATCACTGCATTTTCTCAAACCGCACCCCAGGCATCATCACAAGTTACGCCTGAAAGCTGCCCCGCCCTGTTAGACCACCGCATCCAGCTTTTGCATAAAAAAGAACAGGTACACCTTTGCAGCAGCTACGCCAATAAAGTCATTCTTGCTGTGAACACTGCCAGTCAGTGTGGCTTTACGCCGCAGTTTGCTGGGCTAGAAAAGCTTTACCAGCAATATAAAGACCAAGGTTTTGTGGTATTGGGCTTTCCTTCTAATAATTTCTTTCAGGATCGCAAAGGTGAGGCGGAAATCGCCAAATTTTGCCGTATAAATTACGGTGTCACCTTCCCGATGTTTAGCAAATCTTCTGTATGGGGATGGAACGCCAACCCCTTTTACAAGGCTCTGGCTGAGCAACAAGGAAGCGCCCCGCATTGGAATTTCTTCAAATATCTGATTGATAGAGATGGAAACGTTGTAGACCTCTATAACAGCCGTGTCACGCCAGAAGATCCAGCGTTAATTAAAGCAATAGAAAAACTTTTGTAAGGGGCTACGTGACAACAAGTGCGACAACATATTGGCTTAAGCTGGTTTATTGTCGCGTAGTTATTGCTAAAGCGGATTAGCGCGCTGGGTTAACAACGAACCAGCGCTGCCCTATTCTTACGCTTCCCCCAAAATCACCCTCGCTTGAATATGGTTCAAACCTTCTTTGTTTTGCTTTATTATCTGCGCTCAATCACAATAAAACCCATACAAGACACATAGCCCCTCATTCAAATAAACCCCTATTTACACTATTACAACAAGCCTGAAAACACACGATGCCCAATACCGCCATGCACGACATTACAAGCTCCCTCGAACAGATAAAATGGAATGCGGACGGCTTAGTTGCCGCCATAGCGCAAGATTATCAGACCCAAGAGGTACTGATGATGGCTTGGATGAATGCCGAGTCTCTAAAGCTAAGTGCAGAATTGGGCCATGCTGTTTACTGGTCCCGCTCACGGCAAAAACTGTGGCACAAGGGTGAATCATCAGGGCACCAACAGGTGATACACGAAATACGCTTAGACTGCGATGCCGATGCGATATTATTACAAATTGAGCAAGTTGGTGGAATTGCGTGCCATACTGGGCGCAAGAGCTGTTTTTATCGTACACTTGGACAAGATGGCTGGCAAGATAACGCCCCCGTCATAAAAGACCCCAGCGATATTTATCAATAGCCTCTAAAGGATCAAACAAACATGGCGCATGTTCTCAAACAGCTCACTGAGACACTAAAGTTACGCAGAAATAGTGACCCAGAAAGTTCCTATGTCGCCAAATTACACCATAAGGGGCTAAACAAGATTTTAGAGAAGGTGGGAGAAGAGGCCACTGAAACCATATTGGCCGCCAAGGATGCGGAGCTTAGTGGGGACAACAGTGATCTAATCTACGAAACCGCTGATTTATGGTTTCATACTTTGGTCATGCTTTCTCACCAGGGCGAAGATTATCAAAGCGTATTAAAAGAGCTGGAGCGCCGCTTCGACCTTTCTGGGTTAGAAGAAAAAGCTTCGCGTAACAAACAAGCAGACTGAGGAGACATCACTATGGGCATTGGCGGAGTCAGCATTTGGCAGTTACTTATTGTCCTCGCAATCGTATTTATGTTGTTTGGAACTAAGAAACTGCGCAATATGGGTGGCGACTTAGGTTCAGCCATCAAGGGTTTTAAAGGCGCGATAAAAGATGAACCGAAGTTGGATGGTAAATCCGACGATGAAGACAGTACAACGATTGACGGCTCAGTCAGTCAGAAAACTGAACACTCAGAACACAAAGGCTCCTAAACAAACCTTATGTTTGATATCGGTTTTACAGAATTGATGCTGCTCGGCATTATTGGCTTAGTGGTTATTGGCCCCCAGAAACTTCCCCATACTATTCGTATGATTGCTGCTTATACTGGGCGCATTAAACGCACCGTCAACGACCTTAAACAAGAGTTAGAACAGGAAGTAGATGCTCAAGAAATACGCCAGCGTATTCAACAGGAAATCGAGGACAGCGGCTTGCAGCAGCTAAAGCAGGAGATCGAAAGCAGTGTAGAAGGCATTAAGCGAGAATCTTCATCTCTTCTCGATACCGATACCGCTGAAAGCACCCGCTCGGAGCCCGCATCACCCCCTAAAACAAAGCCACTACCCAGTAATGAGTAAAACCAACGCAGCACCCGACGCACAAAACTCCCAAGATGATGAAGAGCAAAGCAATGCAGAAACTCTCTTCGGCCACCTTATCGAGTTACGCTCTCGCCTTCTAAAAACCCTTGGCTTTATCCTCGCTATTTTCTGTTCGCTGGTTTATTTCTCTAACGATATTTACGAGTTTGTTTCCTTACCTTTGCGGCAATTACTCCCCGAAGGCAGCACCATGATTGCCACAGGAATAACCTCGCCCTTTTTCGCGCCGTTTAAACTCACCATGGTGTTGGCACTATTACTTGCTGTACCGGTCATCCTCCATCAAGTATGGAGCTTTATTTCCCCCGGCCTTTACCGGCACGAAAAGAAAATCGCCAGGCCCTTGCTGATCTCCAGCATTATTCTTTTTTATTCAGGCGTAGCCTTTGCGTATTACGTTGTTTTTCCCTTAATGCTCACTTTTTTTACCAGCATAGGCCCCTCTGGTGTGGAATTAATGCCAGACATCAGCCAATTTCTTGATATCGTACTTAAACTATTTTTTGCTTTTGGCATCGCCTTTGAGATACCCATCGCAACCTTTTTATTGATTATTTCGGGCGTCACAACGGTCGAAAGCCTCAGAGAAAAACGCGCTTATGTCGTAGTCGCTTGCTTTGTTTTTGGTATGTTGCTGACACCGCCTGACATCATATCTCAAACCCTACTCGCCCTACCGATGTGGATTCTTTTTGAGCTAGGCATTATTTTTGCTGCCTTGGTGCCAGCAAGAAACGACTCCCAGCCAGAATAAGGAATCCACATGCGCCCTGAATTCAACGGCTTTTCTCCCGATTTATTAAAATTCCTTGAGGAACTGGCAAAAAATAATCATCGCGAATGGTTTCTGGAAAACAAACCTCGTTACCGAGAAACCATACAAATACCCATGAGCAATTTCATCATGGCCTTTGCACCCAGCCTAGACAAAATCAGCGAGCACTTTATTGCCGACCCCCGTTTAAATGGCGGCTCCATGTTTCGTATTTATCGGGATGCTCGTTTTTCCAAAGGAAAAACGCTCTATAAAACCAATGTAGGCTGTCAATTTCGCCATGAAGCAGGAAAAAACGTACACGCGCCGGGGTTTTATTTTCATATTGAACCCGGCGAGATATTAATAGGCGGCGGGATTTACAAACCCGACAGCGATGCCTTGTTGAAAATCAGAACAGCGATCGCTGAAAAACCAGAGAAATGGCAGAAAGTATTAAAACAGAAAAAATTTAAAGATCACTTCACAGGAGTGTATGGCGAAAGCTTAAAAAGGCCCCCGCGTGGTTTCGACGCTGAACACCCACATATCGAACACTTAAAGAAAAAGACGCTGTTTGTCACTAAAACTCTCAGTGCCGATGAACTGTGCTCCGCTTCACTCCTTGGAACAGTACAAAAAACCTTCGAAGCTGCCAGCCCATTTATGCAATTCTTGACCGAAGCTCTAGAGCTTCCTTACTCAAATTAAATGCCTATATCGCTATGGGTATATTTACAGAATGTACGAACTGTTAATCCACAGGCAATAAAAAAGGCTGAATAAATTCAGCCTTTTTTATTGTGCGTGACGTTAACGAGTA
>JAESUE010000280.1 GCA_016763235.1 Pseudomonadales bacterium | reverse complement strand
GAACCTTCTTTTATTAATTTTTCAGGGCGCAGGCTGTCGGCAGATAAAAAAACCTCATAAGGCGCACCGTGGTGAATTTGCGTGTAAAGCTGGCCGGTGGAGGCGGTGCTGGTAATTAAACGATGGCCGCGTTGTTGTTCAAAAAGAGGGGCTAGTTTTTTTAGTGTGGAAGAAAAGTTTGCCGCTACAGCCACGTAGAGTTCATCTGCCTTGCATGCGCCGGAAAGCGCCATTAAGCAGAGTAAAGCAATACACAGGGTCGAGAAATGTCGCAGAGATATCAACGCAATCTGATTCATTAAGGTTAGCAAGTGCACCGCATAGGCTCTCGTTTGGCGAAGTCAGCGTTTTTTCAGCGAATAATCCTGATATAAAACGTATAAGGTAAAACGTATAAGGACTCAGCGAACTCTGTAACTGTTCCGATTGCGTTCAAATGTTAACGCTGTTATGCACGAATTTGAGCGTGAAATGAGTCCTTGCAAACAGGGTACTGTAATCATCATGCGCAGCACAACATTTCATCATTTTTGGATGGCGGTTCTCCGATGTTTGCCGCTTGGGTAGCTCCCCCGTGGAGTGTGGGGGCCACACTGGGCGGACTACCTGTGACACAGCTTGTTGCGACACGTCAAGCAAGCGGCATGAACACGAAAAAACGCGGTAATTTTCACCTTGAATTTAAACAGTTTCTCCGTCACCCTTTTGCCACCTGATTTATTTCACGCTCCTTAGGCTCGTCAACCCTAAGGAGAAAAGAGAACAGTTAATGATATTGAAGCGCGTAAACGATATTACCTGGCAAGACCTGCTACAGATTGAAAGTCCATTTTTTGCCTGTTCCCACGTAGAAAAGGCACTTTTTAACCCATATGACCATTATAGGGTTTGGGGCCTTGATGAAATTCTGAATGAAGATAATTACAACATCTACCCCCAAGCTCCAGATCGGCGAGCACAGGAACGGCTATTGGACAGGGTGGGGAGCGGTGATTTTTTTTTGATTCACCCCGCTGGCCGCGACCCTTTCTCCCCCGTGGTACGCAGAGGCAGCACGGGTGATGGCGAGGCTCAGTGGGTGATAACCGAACCCCATATTGACACGTGCGCGCGATGGAGCCTAGAGCGAATTATTAGCGATCTATCACGCCGTCAGGAGGATGCTAGTCGCTCAGGGCCATCTGCAGAGCAGGCTAGCAGCACGCCACCAAAACCGGCTCGCAGAGCACCACGCTCGCAAGGTAAAACGGTTGGTCGTCACGAAGAGAGCTCTAGTTCTGATGAAGGTAGTACGGTAGCAACAATAGCCGTGCTGAGCAAAGCAATACACCCCAAAAGCCTGGCCGATGCCGAAAACATCCTCAACAATCGGCGAAAACAAATTGCAGCGGAAGGCTACAAACCAAAATATAACGATGATGAACTGCTTGATTTGGCAAAAAACGGCGATATTAGCAGCGAGCGTTTTCAAGTGCGCTTTATGAAAGAGGATTATCTTGTTGACAGTGACACGCCCGATATCCCCTTGAGTGGCAAACTGGGCACCGTGATGAAGGGTGAAACAGGCGAAGGCGCTAAATACTGGTCAACCAGCTTTGATCAGCTCGAAGATGCCGATAGCGACCCGAAACTCATCAGTCAGAAATTAGGCCTGCCATATGACCCTAAAGCAACATACGTATTGGTGGTGGTGGATACGCAAAAATCCACACCCATCACGGGCGCAAAAACTGTGCCCGCGACCTTTGATAAGGTGGGTGAATTTGCCAACACAGAGTTGCCTAAAACATTCCCCCCAAGCTTCACCGATAAAGCGATGACCCCAGCCTTTCAGGCGCGCTATACCGAGCATTACAATGCAGCGGTAGAAAGTGGCGCTTTGCCTAATGACAGGTCAAAAGATAGCAAGAAGTTTGAGAAATATTTACAAGGCGGCGATCTTTCACAGGATGAGCAAGACCTGATGATCAAACGCATGGAAATGCACGCTCAAATTGGCAACAATCAAGATTACGTGGGGAACGGCCTGACTAAAGACCTTATTTCGAACAGCCCCAATGCCTTTGGTGTGGTTGAAACCTTAAACTTTGAACGTAGAATGATTAATTTGAAACAGTTACAGGAAGCCGGTGCCATCACCATTATTAAGGGCCTAAAACCACTATGAGCTATTCCATACAGGATTACCCCGTAAAACCCGCCTTAGAAAAAATCTCACGCCACGACAAGCTGCCGAAAGGTGCCGTCGAGTTAGGCCGTTGTTTTGATGCCACTGATGGAAAGATGCTGTATGTGTTAGTTAAACGCAGAGAATATTTATCCATACTAGTGTCATGGGAACATCCAGTAACGCACAAGTACAGCTGTAAGCAGTTTGATTTCCCCCTCAAAGTGCTGAGTTGGTTTCCCAAGGCATTAGAAGACTTTCGTAAACCACCCGCCGAGGGCGGTTTGCATGCAGGTGGAATGACCAGTGCTGATGAAGCCGTTGATGGAGAAATGCATTGTGTGCAATCAGGCACCGAAGGTTATTTTTTGGTTAATCGCTCACGGCAGAGCCCCTTGGGTTTTGATGATTCCTACAGCCCTACTGATCTTGCCCTCAGTTACGTTCTGCTTTATGACTTGGGTTTTTTAGCCTTGTTTGAAACCTTGGGTGAAAAGTATGAGCGTGGTGAGTTGTAATGGTGTTGCTGCGGTGAATGCATCATTCCAGTAATCACCTCAATACGGGGTAACCGGCTTTGATCAACATGAAGACCCGGTTCCCCGAAACTAATCAGCCAGAAATTAGGGTAGGGTCTTGCATTTCTCTGTATTTTTGTAAAATGTAAGGCCTGACCCCAAAAGCTATTTGTAAAATGTAAGGCCTGACCCCAAAAGCTATGACCCCCAAAGCTACGCGCCTTTTGTGGCGACATGCTGAACATAGACAGTAGCGCTCTAGGTATCTCACATTAAATATGAATAAATTAATCGTATTCTTTTTTACAATATTTTTAGGTCTGGATATTTTAGCGATGGAAATTCCAACCAGCGCACGAGCAGAAAAATCTATCGCAAGTGTTGAGCCCGCTTTAAAGAAGGCATTTTCAAAGAAGGGTCTTGAATATGGCGCACCTATATTTGTTCGTATTTTCAAAGACCCAGGCGTCCTAGAGGTATGGGTTGAGTCAAATGATGGCACATTTATAAATTTCAAAAACTACGATATCTGTACATTTTCAGGAAAACTCGGCCCAAAACTGAAGCAGGGTGACAACCAAAGCCCAGAGGGCTTCTACTTCGTAAATGCAGGTCGCCTAAATCCATGGAGCAGTTTTCATCTTTCTTTCAACTTGGGCTACCCCAATAAATATGATCGCGATCACGGGCGTACTGGCAGCGCACTAATGGTGCATGGAAATTGTGTCTCAATTGGTTGCTATGCAATGACGGATGCTTATATCAATGAAATCTATGCTCTTTCTGTCGCTGCTCTTAAATCAGGCCAGCGATTCTTTCGAGTTCATTCTTTTCCTTTTAAGCTTGAACCTGAAATACTATCAAAATATAGTTCTAGCCAGTGGCATCCCTTTTGGCTAAATCTAAAAGAGGGTTATGATTACTTTAATAAATATAAAAGGCCGCCAAACGTAGAGGTTTCAAATGGTAAATATGTGTTCGGCGCGTAATTCAGCGCTAATCGGGTAGCAGAAGGTCTCTAACCCGTTGTGTCGCAAATAATGGTTCGCGGGAACTCTAGTGGCCTGTCGCTACTGTTCGTTCCTGAAGATGGTATAGAAGAGAGGGTATCGCAGGTAGGTATTCACAATTTTTAGTAGATTAAATGAGGAGAGTTATGTCCACAGTCATCGTGCATTTTGAATTCGAAAAAGAAACCAAAAACAGCGTACGCTATAAAGAAATCCCAGAGGAAGGAAGGGGGCCTATCGTGGGATCTCTTTATGTTCAAAAATGGTTTGCCGGTACGACAAAATCAATAGACATCACCATTGATAAGAAAGATTGAGCAGTGTTGAATAGCACCTGAAGCCAGCCCTGTACATTATTACAATTATTGGACCCCAATTATTGAGGCCACTTTACCCGATGGAAATGCCAATAGGTCAAAACAAGTTAAAGTATTAATTGATCAATGGGTCTTGTATCACGCAAAAAATATTTTTCATGAGCGCTTACAGGCCGTTCTTCCTAAAGCCACATGGGTAGAGGGTGCGCCAGATTTCCGAATTATGGTGATGAAAAAACAGTGGGGAAGCTGCTCAAAAAAAGGCACGCTAATGCCTAACCCTCATTTGGTGAAAGCATCAAAAGAATGTATTGATTACG
>JAESUE010000279.1 GCA_016763235.1 Pseudomonadales bacterium | reverse complement strand
TGGTGTTCGTCAACAAGCAGACGCATCAATTCAGGAATTGCGAGCGCGGGATGCGTGTCATTCAATTGCGCAGCATATTTCTCGTGGAACCTGTAAAGGCTCTTATGATTATCCAAGTATATGCGCACCATATCCTGCAAGGAGCAACTGACCAGAAAATATTGTTGCTCCAAGCGCAAGCGTTTTCCATTTTCGAAATTGTCATTCGGGTAAAGGATTTTCGTGAGATTTTCCGCTACCATTTTTTGTGTTACAGCACCAAAATGATCCCCCTTGTTGAAGGCATTGAGATCAAATGCCTCAGGTGCTTCTGCCTTCCACAAACGCAATAAGTTGGCATTATTTACCGCATAACCCACTATTGGCGTATCGTAAGCCACGCCTTTAACCTCTCGGCCCGCTATCCATCGCGTTCGTACTAAGCCATGTTCATCACTGTATTCTTCCGTTCGTCCACCGAATTGAATATCAAATGTAATGTTATGGCGGTGCAGCTCCCAAGGGTTACCGTTAAGCAACCATTTATCAGTCTTTTCCACCTGCCAACCATTTACAATTTCTTGGTTAAATATGCCAAATTCATAACGAATGCCGTAACCAATAGCCGGGATTTTTTGGGTTGCCATCGAGTCCATATAGCAAGCAGCTAAGCGACCTAGGCCACCGTTTCCCAAACCCGGCTCCTCTTCAATTTCAAGCAGGTGGTTTAGCTCTAAACCCAACTCAGCCAGCGCAGAATCTACGTTATTCCACATTCCCATGTTAATCAGGTTGTTTCCGAGTTGAGGGCCGATTAGAAATTCAGCCGATAGATAACATACGGTGCGGCTGCCCTCCTTTTTATAGGCTTGCTCGCTGTGTAGCCATCGTTTTAAAAGACGATCACGCACGGAATAGGCCAGTGCGAGATACCAATCCATATCCGTTGCTGCGTCAGGAAATCGCCCTTGAAAGTAGAGCAAGTTATCCAAAATGGATTTCTTCAGTGCATGAACACTCGTTCCACTGCGGATTTCTTCGTGTTGCAGGTTTTCTTCTTGAGGTACTTCAAACACAGTGTTCATACACAAGGTTCCGGCTACTTTAATGGCTTCTATATCGATGAATCTACCCAGATTGAGTGCAATTAAACAGCCGCCTAATAAGGCCACACCCAATCACGGATTTCAGGCATGTCCTCGCCGTATTGATGCGTATAGTGCTTGTGATCAATCAGTCGATCGCGCACATACTGCTTTACATAAGCGGCTCTCTGTCGCAGCCGAGGCACCCTATCCACTACATCAGCAACCAGATGAAAACGGTCTAGGTCATTCATTACCACCATATCAAACGGTGTGGAAGTCGTACCTTCTTCCTTGTAACCACGTACATGTAAATTGTGGTGATTCGTACGACGATAAGTAAGTCGGTGAATCAACCAGGGGTACCCGTGATAGGCGAAAATAACCGGCTTATCGGTAGTAAATATATCATCGAAATGACGATCAGGTAGGCCATGGGGATGTTCTTCTTTTGGCTGCAAGGTCATTAAATCAACAACGTTCACGACACGAATTTTAAGGTCAGGTATTTTTTGACGTAATATATCCACCGCTGCCAAGGTTTCTAACGTGGGCACGTCGCCTGCGCAGGCCATTACCACGTCTGGCTCCCCACCCATGTCGTTAGATGCCCACTCCCAAATACCAATTCCACTGGTACAGTGTTTTATTGCCTGATCCATTGTTAGCCATTGAGGCGCGGGCTGTTTACCGGCAACCACTACGTTAATTTGGTTTCGACTGCGTAAGCAATGATCGGTCACTGATAATAGTGTGTTGGCATCTGGTGGTAGATAAACGCGAATAATATCCGATTTTTTATTCACCACATGATCGATAAAACCGGGGTCTTGGTGGGAGAATCCATTGTGATCCTGTCGCCAAACGTGGGAGGATAATAAATAATTGAGTGACGCCACGGGACGTCTCCACGGGATTTCTTTTGAGGTGGTTTTCAGCCATTTTGCATGCTGATTAAACATCGAATCGATAATATGGATAAACGCTTCGTAGCAGTTGAAAAAGCCGTGCCGTCCGGTTAATAAATACCCCTCTAGCCACCCTTGGCAAGTGTGCTCGGATAGAATCTCCATCACCCGACCTTCGGCGTCCAAGTGATCATCTTCCTCAATGGTTCTTTCCATCCAGGTGCGCCCTGTGACTTCAAAAACATTCCCCCAACGATTGGAGGCTGTCTCATCGGGACCAAATAGGCGGAAATTTTTCGATGTGAGATTCGCGGCCATAACATCACGCAAAAATTGTCCTTGTACGCGGGTTGCCTCAGCATTGGTCGCACCAGGCCGCTCTACCTTTACCGCATAATCGCTAAAGGAGGGAAGGCATAATTTACGCAATAATTTACCACCGTTGGCATGGGGGTTATCTCCCATACGCCGCTCACCCAGTGGAGCCAATGCCTGCAACTCTGGCTTTAAGGTTCCCTGTTCCGTAAAGAGTTCTTCAGGGTGATAGCTTTTCAACCATTTTTCCAACAAAGACAGGTGTTCGGGATTTTCCCGCACCTGACTAAAGGGTACTTGATGGGAGCGCCAGAAATCTTCGGCTTTCTTTCCGTCAACTTCTTTGGGCCCTGTCCATCCTTTTGGGCTGCGAAGGATAATCATCGGCCATTGAGGACGTTTATGCTCCCCCTCTTCCCTTGCTGCTTTTTGAATGCGCTGAATTTCAGCAGCACAAAAATCTAGCGTTTCTGCCATTTTTTTATGCATGATTTCGGGCTCAGACCCTTCAACAAAATATGGGCGATAACCGTAACCCAAAAATAGGTTTTCTAATTCTTCATGGGGTATGCGAGACAATATTGTGGGGTTGGCAATTTTATAGCCATTCAAATGCAGAATCGGCAGGACGGCACCGTCTCTTGCTGGATTAAGAAATTTATTCGAGTGCCATGCAGCAGCCATCGGGCCGGTTTCTGCCTCGCCATCTCCCACCACGCAAGCTACCAGAAGGTCAGGGTTGTCAAAAGCAGCGCCATAGGCATGAGAAAGCGCGTACCCTAGTTCTCCTCCTTCATGAATGGAGCCTGGTGTCTCTGGTGCGACATGGCTAGGGATGCCACCGGGAAATGAAAACTGCTTAAACAGTCTTTGCATGCCCAGCTCATCTTGAGATATATCGGGATAATATTCACTATAAGTCCCCTCTAACCACGTATTGGCCACCATCGCAGGCCCGCCATGTCCTGGCCCGGCGATATAGATAACATTCAAATCATTTTTTTGAATAAGTCTGTTCAGATGAACATAAATAAAGTTCAAGCCAGGTGTTGTCCCCCAGTGTCCAAGCAGTCGAGGCTTAACATGATCACTTTTCAGCGCTTGTTTTAATAAGGGGTTATCAAGTAAATATATTTGCCCCACCGACAGGTAGTTGGCTGCACGCCAATAAGCATGAATTCTAGTAAGAAGAGTTTCGCTGAGAGGGTTTTCAGAACAAACAGTCGCTAAAGCATCCAATATCGTTTCCTCGATTCAAGAGTATCCTCTTAAATCTACGGAACACTTGTGTCCGAAATATTACGACGTGAATTTTACTGCACAGGCCTGTGGAGCATCTAATTAGGTAACGGACAAATATTGCTTAACTTGCCGTGCTATTTCGAGTTCTTCATTTGCAGGAATAAGCAGTACAGCGCAGGTAGCGCTATAGGAATGTATTTTCGTTTCAGCGCCAGGGTTTTTATTTTTCTCAAGATCAAGGCTAATACCAAGAAAAGCCAAACCTTCACAACACATTTGCCGAACTATCGCCGAGTGTTCTCCCACGCCCCCACTAAAAACCAATGCATCGATTCCTCCCAGTGTGGCGGCATAAGCACCGATGTATTTTTTTATTCGATAACAATACATATCCAGCGCCTTTTTGGCGTCTGGCTCTCCTCGCCCAACTCCCTGTTCAATAAGCCGTAGGTCGTTTTCACCGCACAAACCTTTTAGCCCGCTTTTTTTATTCAGCAGATCATCTAATTGCGAAACACTGTAACCACTATAAAGTAAGCTCATCAGGACGCCCGCGTCAATATCACCGCAGCGACTGCCCATGATTAATCCCTCTAGGGGTGTCATACCCATAGATGTATCCATACAGTTTCCACCATTTATTGCTGCAGCACTGGCCCCATTACCCAGGTGCAGTGTTACCAACCTTAACTCTTTCTCGGGGCGATCCAATTCATGGGATGCTTTCTGCGCTAGGTATTGATGAGAAATACCATGGAATCCATAACGCCGAATTTTATATTCTCGCTGAATATTTTCCGGCAGAGCATAACATCGAGCCACACTCGGTAAATGATGATGGAAGGCTGTATCAAAAATAGCCACATGAGGTACTTGAAAATAAACACGTTGCGCCTGCTCAATACCGCTGATATTTGACGGGTTATGCAAAGGTGCCAAAGAAATGGTCTGCCGTAAGAGTTCCAACGTGCTGGAATCTATTTTCACGGGTGTATTAAAGTGCTCACCTCCATGAACTACTCTGTGGCCAACGGCGTCAATCACGACACTCTGCGCAAGCGCTCTAAAAATGGTTTCGTAAAGGAAGCTATCACCCTCCTTTGCTAGCTTATCTTCCAAAACCTCAATCTGCTTTCCTCTGTGCGCTGAATGCCAGCGATGAATGGGCGCACGTGACTCATTGAGATGATCAATAATTCCAGCAAAAATGGATTGATCACCATCCGGCCACCTTCGAAAATCGAAGACTTTATATTTTATTGAGGAGCTTCCAGCATTGATAACAAGAATATTCATGGGTCATATCATGCAGTAAGCGACTAGGTCGCTCAAGCGTTTCGTTAATGAGCTAGTCACTATTCAGCGGACTCTGTAACTATTTATACTATGTTGAAACCTTCTTGCAATCATTCTGCAACATACCTACTCCACACTAGAAGGTATGAATACTCCTGCTGCTTGCCTCGACAAAACTGCAATGCGCCCACTGCTGGCTCAGCTACTCACGCTGCATAAACACGTATGTGAGCATGCTGAGGCCCGTGTGGCAATTTATCGAAAAACCAATTTGACAACGGAATTTCCCGATGGCGTATTGAATCTTGCGCGCTACCTTGCATTACGCAGCCATGACTTACGAAGCTTACAAGATGCGTTATCCAAGCACGGATTTTCATCCTTGGGCAGGAGCGAGGCCAGCATTTCAGACAACCTAAACCAGGTTATCAACCTCCTTTGTTGCCTACTTGATGAAATACCGCCTGAAGATATTTCAAAACAAGTACTCAGTGCGGAGGCTGGCAGGATAAAACTTACCCAAAATACAGCGACCCTGCTAGGTGAGCCGCCCATCAACAGGGGCGTACATATCATGGTTACCCTGCCTTCAGAAGCACGTTACGATTACCCGCTGGTTAAATCACTGGTGGAGGCGGGAATGAGTTGCGCACGTATCAATTGCGCACACGACACGAAAAAAGCTTGGGCTGAAATGGTTAAGAACGTGCGCCGAGCAGCGAAGGAAGCATCACTGCCGTGTCGTATTATGATGGACTTAGCGGGACAAAAAATTCGTACTGGGCCCATAGAGGCTGGGCCAAAAGTTCACCACATTAAAGTCTCATACGATGAATTTGGAGAAACCCTCATCCCAGGACAAATCCAAATAATTACAAAAAGTACATTTTCTCCATCCGTAAACGGAAACGTTTTCCAAATTGCCTTCGACGATGATATTCACGCGCAACTTGGTATTAATGATACTCTGGAATTTAAAGATAATCGCGGCAAGCATCGCCAACTACTCATTACATCACGCGACGACAATTGCGTGCTGGCGTGCTCCTTACGCGGGGCCTACATCACGGATAAAACACATTTTAAGCTGAATAAAAGAAATAAAAGAAATAAAAAAAACAATCACCTGCGGAAAATTACTATCAGC
>JAESUE010000278.1 GCA_016763235.1 Pseudomonadales bacterium | reverse complement strand
GCTCATATATTGACTACGTAATTCTAACTGAAAAACACCAACGCGTTGATACCACAGGTGCCCAATTTCAACACCCATGAGAATGTCTATATTTTCTGAATAATCACTGTTGTACTCTGCACGAGCGGTAAAAAGTCCGTAGCTTAAATGATTATCGATTAATTCCACTGCGGCACCCCCGCCTGCATCTATAAATATTTCTCTTTCAAAAGCGCTAGTATTAGCGGCCACATGTTCCAAACCGGCAGATACCTTCCAAGACCACTCGGGAAAAAATTGATTTCGGGGGCTCAGTGAAATGATCTTAAAAAGATCAAATTGGTCGATCTTTACCTTTTCATCGTCAAAAAACCGCACCCCAATATCGAAAAAATTAATTTCAGCACCATGCAAAAACCCCTTCTGAGAATCAGTGAGTCCATGATAAGCAGGGCGAAACTTCAGGCCAATAAAGTTGTTTTCATGCACTTGCCCTAGGCTAAAAGAAAATGCAGAGGAGCGGTGTCCTAGATCAGGTGAAACTGGTGGCTTGGGAGTGATCGGCGTTCCTCTATCGTTACCGCTTTTATTTAAAGCAGACAAGAGCTTCCATGAGCGTTGGGCTGAATTTCTATCGCGATCTTTGCCAAGTTGTTGGTAGCGTAGATGTTGGTAAGCCGCTTCAATAATTAAATGCTGACGATCAGCGGGTAGTACTTTGAAATTGTCGTCTTCGAGGAGTGAAGTATCTTTAGTTAACTGAAGAGTGAGACGTTTTTCGTTATTTTCTAGTTGTTCCAGTTTTTTCTTTATCGCATTTACGCTGGAAGGTCGGTATTTTTTCGATTTAACCAGCTTACTTTCGACCACGATTCTAACTGTGTCGTTAGGAATTGCAATAATTGGAAATGCGCGGGATACGTGTAAGCTGGGGCGAGCTACATCCAGTAGTTCCATTAGACGGAATGAGCAATTCTCATCTAAATAGTAATAGTCGAAATTACTGTTGTTGATTTCCCAAAGATGCAAAACCATAAACTCGGTTTCTTTTTGGCTGAGGTTTAACCTATATTCCCATATGTCGCGATTTTCTATCTTACTGTATTCCTTGACTTTTTTGTGATAAGGCATGATTACAAATTGCCCAGGGTAGCCGCCTGCCAACCCTTTGTAGGCATAAAATAAGTCCTGCTCGCTGTTAGCGCCGACATCGGCACCAAAATTAATCGCCCAAGAGATAAGGTCAGCTTGCTGTTGACTAGAAGGAGGGTCTATTCGCAGTAGGGTATGCCCAAACATGGAGGAGGGGCTGTTGATATAGCTGGTGGGGTAGATAAGGGTAACGCTGCCAGGATTAATAGCGCTATACCATTGATTGAAAAGCGCGCAGCGTGTTTCTATATCAAATGGAATATCTAAGTTGAGCTTTTGCTTAAGCCATTGGTAGCGAGCTTGGTATCGACAGCGATAATATTCCCCTTTTGGGTTTTTCGACTCGGGGTTCAGGAAAACGTTAATTGTGGCAGAAAGCTCTTTATCTGAGGAATATTTTCCTTCAGGTGAAATAAAAAACTCTGGGTCATCGATATAGCTTTCTTGCTTACCGGTAGTCGGTTTATTTCTATAGTGGTTGAGATAAAGCCATTGGTCTTGGTTTGAAAGATTTAGCTTACGTGCGGTGTTAAGGGTGGATTCTTGAAGCTGTAGGTCGCTTGCGCTCGCGGCGCAAAGAAAAACAAGGGGGAGCAATAAAACAAATAGCGAAAAACAGGGGAGAGGTAAGCGAAACATCAACGTGACCGAAGAGTAAAAGTGGCGGAGTTTTATGAGGGTATCAAGGTAAAGAACAACGGGAGGCTTAATGCCCCCGATTGTTCTTTCGATGTAATTATTCAGCGAACTCTGAAACCGTTCAGATTGCGTTCACATTTGAGCAAAACAAGGTGAATATAGACGCGTAAATAATCATTTTTTAACACCGTTATGCACGAATTTTAGCGGGAGCTGAATAGTTACCTTGCGATTAACTTACATATTTTGCAAGTTTCTCATTTGTTTTCATTACTTCACCAATGGCTTTTAAAACATCTTCTGCTTTGGTTTCTGCAGATGGGAAGATTGTTTGAAAGTTTTCATGTGTTACTTGTGCAAAAGTTGCGCGATCTTCTGGAGCGATTCCAACTAACAACGCCAGTGCGTCAAGGGCTTCGCCTTCACCTAGCGCGATATCATGTGCAATATCATCCATAAATTCGCTGGTTTGTAATAGGTTTTCTCCACCATAGGTGAGAACGCCATCAGTAGAGCAACCGTTTGTGCCAAATGTCATACCGAATGAGGCATTACCAGATGTGCCGTTCACTAAGCTTGCTATCAAATGAATGCCAAGGCCTTTTTGACCATCAAATAACATATTGCCCCAGCCGCAGCTTGAGCCGCCAGGCGCGACAGCAAATGCAGTGAGAGGGGCGAGAGAAAGGGATAGTGCAGCAGCAAGAATAGTCTTTTTCATAGTAGAAGTACCTTTTCTATTATTGAATGAATGATCCATATTACATTGCTCTCATTGGCGAAAGCCTTTTAATAATAGCCAATCTATCTGTAGATGTCATTGATTTATAAGGCTGGGTTATACGGATAATTTTCTATGTTGTAGATCTTCATTCAATGTTTAAATTTATACAAAGATTGTGCGCATTATTCGGTCTTGTCTTTAAATTCACAAAGGTCTTCAATAATACACGACACGCAGCGTGGCTTTCGGGCGATACAGGTGTAACGGCCGTGTAATATCAGCCAATGATGGGCGTCGAGTTTGTATTCTTTTGGCGTGACTTTCAGTAGTTTCTTTTCAACCTCATCGACATTTTTCCCCTTTGCAAGCCGGGTTCGGTTTGAAACTCGGAAAATATGGGTGTCAACGGCAATGGTCGGTTGACCAAAAGCGGTGTTTAAAACGACGTTGGCTGTTTTTCTGCCAACGCCGGGTAGCGCCTCCAGTGCTTCACGATTTTCCGGAACTTGTGAGTGGTGTTGCGTGATAAGAATGTCACAGGTTTTGATAACATTGCTAGCTTTGGTGTTATATAAGCCAATGGTTTTAATGTAACTTTTTAAACCCTCCAGGCCCAAGGCGAATATTTTTTCGGGCGTGTTTGCAATGGGGAAAAGTTTTGCGCTTGCTTTGTTGACGCCAACATCGGTCGCTTGGGCGGATAAAATAACGGCTATAAGCAGTTCAAAAGTTGAGCTGTAGTTTAGCTCTGTGGTGGGGTGGGGGTTGTTCTCTTTCAGGCGCCTAAATATTTCGGCGCGTTTTTCTGCATTCATCGGGGTGTTTTTCTCTATAATTTTAGTCACTATTACAGCGAACCCTGTAACTGTTCAAATTTGAGCAGAACAAGGCGAAAAATGTGAGTTTATACGCATGAATGATTGTTTTTTAACACTGTTATGCGCGAATTTGAGCGTGAGCTGAATAGTTACAAATTTCAGGGTATTAAGAAATGTGACCTGTTACACGAACCCGTTTACTTCCCGCTTTTACTGCACTTTCTTTTTGTTCGTTTATTTCGTCCACTTTGTCATTAATGACATCTTTAATTGCGATAATAAGCCCTAAACCAAAAAATGCTCCCGGCGGTAGTGCGATAAATAAGATACCCGGAAAATCCTCAAATATTGTAATTGTCCAGCTTTCAGCGATGCTGCCAAAGATTAAATCCATGTTTGCAAAAAGGGTTCCTTGGCCAAGCATTTCTCTAAATGCGCCGAGGAGTATGAGTACAATCATAAAACCCACGCCCATCATCAAACCATCAAGAATAGAGGGTAATATTGGATTTTTGCGTGCAAAGCCATCTGCTCTGCCCAAAATGCAGCAATTGGTGACAATAAGGGGAATAAAAATACCGAGTATCTGGAAAAGCTCAAACGTGTAGGCCTGCATAATAAATTCGGTACAGGTAGTGAGTGCCGCGATAATCATAACGAATACCGGCAGGCGAATAGCATCGTTAACGCCTCCACGTATTAATGATACGAGTGAGTTTGAGCCGACCAATACCGCCGTCGTTGCTAAGCCTAGGCCAATAGCATTTACAACGGAACCCGTTACCGCAAGTAGTGGGCATAAGCCTAATACTTGTACTGTAGCAACATTTTTACTCCATAAACCGTCTTTTATGATGCGCGAATAATTAGACATTTTATATCTGTTCCATTATGGCTGGGCGTTTCGTTATTTTCATCATCATGGTTTGTTATGGGAGGGCAGACTTTGAAGGGCGTATGAATCTCTGAATAGCTGTTCTTTATTGTGCTCAAAATATTTCAGGGTGTTAAATACGGATTTGACCACTGCACGAGGAGTAATTGTTGCGCCAGTGAGTTGGTCAAAATCACCACCATC
>JAESUE010000277.1 GCA_016763235.1 Pseudomonadales bacterium | reverse complement strand
TGATTAAACATTACGGGGAAAAGTGCGGCGTTTCGAAAGAAGTCATCGGGCTTTGTACTCACTCAATGCGTGCGACTGCTGCAACGAACGCACTGGATCATGAGGCCGATATCGCGAAAGTGAAAGAATGGTTAGGCCATGCAAATATTTCTACCACGATGCTTTATGATCGCGGAGAGAGTAAGCCTGAGGATTCGCCTACTTTTAGGGTGAAGTATTAATGAGTTGCACGGTTTGTTTTACATTCTCTGCCAACTCTTGATAGTTAAGTTCCGAACCTACCCATATAGCTTTTTAGATGCCGCCTTGCCTTTAATCTAAAGCCGGGGTCAGGTCTAACATTACAACATTTTATTATCAATTCCTTTCATATTTCCGAACCGCTCGACTTACGGTCATATAGTGCACACCAAAGTGCTTGCCAATTTCAGCCATAGTGTAAGCGCCGGAAAGGTAGGCCTGCGTCATTGCCTCATCTCGCTGTGGAAATTCACTTTGGTAATCATCAAGTGGCTTTGCTAAAGAACGTCGATGCGCTTTAGAAAACTCTCGCAAACGCTCTGACTCTACCTCGTCTTGATGCTGTGCGATAAATGCCTCATCACCGAGTAGTAATTGATGCTTTGTCTCCACCAAAGGGCTGCTGAGGCCGCGCCCCTCCAATACAAATCGCTGATAAGCCTTGATCGCTCGCTTTCGTTGACGACCGAATTGCCCTAGCAGCCATTCGTCGTCCAGCCAGTCTGGACAAGAAGCTGAGCCTATTATTGCCGGATAGTTGCTCCACGGCCATTGTTCGGGAAGCTCTACCATGCCTGCACGCACGGGATTCAATACCACATATCGGGACAACTCCAGGAGGTATGCATCTTTTTGTACCAGAATGGCCTTGTAACGTCCCTGAAACAGGTGGCCGCGCATGTGATGAGTTCGATTAAAACTTTGAGTGTAATGACCATTTAACTGGCGCATACCGCGCGACAAATTGCTATCAACGGTTTCCACTAACAGGTGGTAATGGTTAGTCATTTGGCAGTACGCATGTACTATCCAATTAAATCGGTGACAAACATTGCCTAGGACCTCAAGCCATTGCAGGCGGTCTTCATCGCTCAGATAAATATCCTCCCGTCGATCGCCTCGTGAGGTCACGTGATAAAGTGCGCCAGCGTATTCAAGTCTGAGTGGTCTAGCCATGCAGGGACTATAACAGGATTAACAGGGATGTTGTAATGTTAGACCTGACCCCGTTTTTTTGGAAAAAACCGATTTACTGCTTTTCCATGAATCGCTCTATTTGCGACACTAGCACTTTGCCGGAGGGGGTATTTGTACAAATGTAGCCACTTTAGTCTCTATATCTGGCATTGTAGCATCGCGGGTTTTGCCTTGTTCTGCTCAAGTTTTAACGCAACCTGAACAGCTGCCGAGTTCGCAGAGGTGTTACTACAAATTAAGGGAAATCCTTAGAGATGACGCTCAACGTCCATGCCTTTATGAAGTACACAGATAATGAGTATGGAATTTTTTCTACGGTATAAATGATTATATGGCTCCGATGGGGGAAGATACGAACAGAGGGGGTTGGTTTTTTTCGTCACTATTCAGCATTACGATAGCTAAGCGTATAAGAGTAGTACCAGCAAACTCATTGAAGAATGATGGGGTTCGATGTGAGGCGGCCTTTGAATGAGATTATGGTTTGCTCAACTTGGCATAGTTTGTAAATACCAATCTAACATATGGTTTTTGAGGTGCCATGGATGCAACGGAACCGTTATTATGTCTGTATTAATAAACTGAGCAGCTCTAAAAATTGTAATTTTTAGAGCTGCTCAACTGTATTATGGTGCTGTGTGAAACTCTATATTGCTGAAAAACCTAGCTTGGGCCGAGCTATCGCTGATGTTTTACCTAAGCCTCATCGTCGTGACGAAGGTTGCATTTGGGTGGGGAGTGGTGATTGTGTGAGTTGGTGTATTGGCCACTTGCTCGAACAAGTCGAGCCGGATGTTTACAAACCACAATACAAAAAATGGGCAGAGCAAGATTTACCCATTGTACCCGAGCAGTGGCAGTTAGCGCCTAAAACCTCTACGCGTAAACAGTTGACGGTATTGCGTAAGCTGCTTAAGCAGGCAACGCACATAGTACATGCGGGTGATCCTGATCGTGAGGGGCAGTTGTTAGTTGATGAGGTGGTTAACTATCTAGGCGTCAGCAACACTAAAAAAGCGGCTATGCAGCGCTTATTAATCAGTGATCTTAATCCAGAGGCAGTGCGTCGTGCTTTAGGAAACTTGCGTAGTAATCGTGAATTTATACCCTTGTCGACCTCTGCACTGGCACGCTCTCGAGCCGACTGGTTATACGGCATTAACCTCACTCGTGCCTCTACGCTACAGGGACGCAAGGTGGGTTACGCGGGGGTCTTATCGGTAGGCCGCGTACAAACTCCTTTGCTGGGTTTGGTGGTGAGACGAGATCATGATATCGACAACTTTGTATCAAAACCTTTCTATGAGGTGCTGGCACATCTACAAGAGGGCATTGAACCACCGCCGGTAAACCCCGTATTTTATGCGAAATGGCAACCGAGCGAAGCCTGCCAGTCGCAGATGGACGACGAGGGCAGAGTACTATCTCGTGCCCTGGCTGAGAATGTTGTGCGGCGTATTAGTGGTCAACCTGGGGAGGTGATATCCGTAAAAAATACCCCTGGTCGCCAGGCTCCACCTTTACCTTATAGCTTGTCGGCGTTACAGATCGATGCGGGTAAGGCCTTTACCATGAGTGCACAGCAGGTGCTGGATACGTGCCAGGCTTTGTACGAACGGCATAAGTTGATCACCTACCCCCGTTCTGACAGCCGTTATTTACCCCTTGAGCATTACGGGCAGGCGAAGAGTGTCCTGGCGGCGATTGCGCAGGCGGCGAACGAACTTCAGGGGGCCGTTGCTGGGGCGGATGTCAGCTTGAAAAGTAAAGCCTGGGATGATGCTAAAGTGAATGCCCACCATGCGATTATTCCCACTGCTAAAAAAATGCAGGCGCAACGCTTAAATAATCAGGAAACCAAGATCTACGCCCTGATCGCACGCCAGTATATCTTGCAGTTTTATCCTTCCCATACCTTTAATAAAACAATCGTAGATATTGTTATTGCTGGCGGATGTTTTCGTGCCCAGGCAACCGTTGTAAAGGAGCCTGGCTGGAAGGTTCTGCTTCCGGTAAAAAAAACGCCCTCTGAAAAAAAATCCAGTAAAGGCGGCGCTGCGAATTCGAGTGAATTAGCACGAGGGGAAGGTGCTCAAAAATACTTGCCAGCTTTAAAAAAAGGGGATGTATTACATTGTCTGAAAGGGGAATGTGTCGATAAAAACACACAAGCACCAAGCCCTTTTACTGATGCTACGCTGCTGGCGGCAATGACGGGTATAGCTCGCTTTGTTAGTGACAACGAGGTGCGCAAGGTGTTGAAAGATACCGACGGGCTAGGTACCGAAGCGACACGAGCAGGTATTATCGAACTATTATTCAAGCGTGATTTTTTAAGGCGCGATGGCAAACAGATTCGCGCTACAGATGCCGGCTGTGGTTTGATTAATAGTTTGCCTGAATCGACAACCTTGCCTGATATGACTGCGCGGTGGGAGTCCATATTAAATGCCATTGTTGAAGAGCGGGCGACATATGACGATTTCATGGGTGGCTTAATACCGACATTACACCGTCTGGTGGAGGAAAGTTGTGAAACTTTACCCTTGGCTTTGAAGGGATTGGGAACGAGTAAGACCGCATACAGAAAGCCCCGTAAAAAAAGCACATCAGCAAAACCACGGCGAAAAAAATCCGCTCAGTCTCGAGGCCTGAAGTTCAAGAGGGTGTAAACCAAACGAAAACGGGGCCAGGAAAATGAGGAAAGACTAGGCCTTATATCTTACGCACCACTTTCATAAGCCTTAACAACTCGGCTGCCCGTCTCATAACTCACCCCCATTTCATACAACGTATAACATCCAGACAGGTAGGCAATTGTTATGATCAGAGCGTGTAAAAATCGGTATAAAGGTGCGAAATCTTATAATGAATAATTTGGTAAATTATACGATGGCAATTAAGCGCAACATGTAAGGCCTGCCCCCCATTAATTAATAGCTCTTACACCCCATGCTCTAAAATAAAGTGGTGCACTTACTGGTTGAGCGTGGGCACTTCAAAGCTTACAGAAAAGTCTTGGCCGAGCTTATTACCTGACTGCCGGAGGGAAATTAGCAAGCAAGATATTCCACAGAATAACCATCGCAGAAAGCATGCCTTCCAAAAATGAGCCGCTGCTATAGGTGGCTTCACCACCAGAAAGAACCAGTATTAAGCAAGGTGTTACTTGATACTGCTCATCTAGACCTCTTTCAAAAAATGGGTATTTTTAAACGCACACACTCTCACCCCTGCCTTAAAATCTGCTCATTCAAGGTGTAAAAACTTCACATTTTCCATCTATCAATACTCCGGACAGTTTTATGCCGATATAGCCCCATAATGACTATAGTGTCGGTATATTTTAGATATTTTTTTGCAATTCATGTCCAACCCTAACTCATTAAAAACTCTACACATCAGATGCTG
>JAESUE010000276.1 GCA_016763235.1 Pseudomonadales bacterium | reverse complement strand
CATCCATACCGTAGGTTGGCGTAGAGCAAAGCGAAACCCAACAAGCCGTGGCATTAAAGGTAAACCGTGCCGACCTGAAAGATGTTGGGTTTCACTGCGTTCTACACCAACCTACACCAGCGCTTATGCTTACCCGTAGGTTGGCGTAGAGCAAAGCGAAACCCAACAAGCCGTGGAATTAAACGTAAACCGTGCCACCCTGAAAAATGTTGGGTTTCACTTCGTTCTACACCAACCTACAATTTTACGATTCCCCCATATTCAAGTGAATATTGTGAATAAAAAAGCATAAAGATTCGCCTAATTAAAACCAAATTTTTGTTTTTGTAAGTTTTGTTATTAATAATAAAAAAACTAAAACGATTGGATCTAAAAGAATACTAAAAAAGGCTAAACCTCTCCTTCTTTGGGCCGATAAAAATAATGAATCAAATACTATTGGATGAAAACCCATTCAATTTAATCAAGGCCCGCATTAAAAAACACATTTGCATCGCGGGATAAAGGAGAAACACCATGCCACAGGTCATTAACAGTAACATTCCCTCGCTGAACGCTCAGCGTAACCTTAATAAATCCCAAGCGGGCCTTAATAACTCCTTGCAGCGCTTATCGTCTGGTTTGCGTATCAACAGCGCAAAGGATGATGCGGCGGGCCTCGCCATCGCTAACCGGTTCACATCACAAATTCGTGGTTTAGATCAAGCGGTTCGAAATGCCAACGATGCTATTTCACTTTCACAAACAGCTGAAGGCGCGATGGGCGAAAGTACTAACATCCTACAACGTATTCGTGAGCTGTCTATTCAGTCTGCTAACTCTACTAACTCTGCACAAGATAGATTAAGCCTTCAGTCAGAAGTGAATCAGCTGGTTTCAGAAATGGACCGTATTGCAGAAACAACCACGTTTAACGGTTTGAAGTTATTAGATGGCTCATTTACAGCGCAAAGCTTCCAAGTAGGGGCGAATGCCAATCAAACCGTGAATGTATCGGTGGGTGCTGCTGATACAGAGTCTCTGGGCATACAGAAATTAGAATCAACCAATGCGGTAAAAGGTATTGAAATGGCAACGGGTGGCCAAGGGGCTGACCTAAGCGGCACGGGTTTAAATACCAATACGGGTGGAGACAATGTTACCGCTTTGGCTGCAGCAGCTGTATCCACCCAGATAGTGACGATTACCGATGCCAGCGGCACCTCTAACGTGGGAATTACTGCTGGTGATTCAGCCGCAGAGATTGCCACTAAATTTGATGGGAAAACCGGTGTAACGGTTACTGCATCAGAAAATACTATGACCATCGATACAGGCGGTGGCACATCTAATATCAGTAATGGCGATAAGATTATATTTAACCTTATATCCGATACAGGTACCGATGCGGTGAGTTTTACGCGAGATACTACGACTTATGCAAACCTCGAAGATCAGTTTGCGGCGGTATTAACCGGCCTTAATGGGGATTTGGTTGCAACCACAGCAGCAAATGAACTGACGGTTACGAGTGCATCGGGTAGTAACATTGGTATCGACGGTTTGGTTGTAGAAAAAAATGCTACGGCAACGCTAACATTGCCTGCTTTAACGAATGACGTTGTAGGTACTAATTTAGACTTTACGGAGAGCCAATTTACAATTGGCGATGAAATTACGATGACTGTTTCTGATGGGGTCAATTCTTCCAACTTTAGTTATGTAGTGGTAGCGAGTGATCTCGCTGCTGGCGGTGGAGATGATCAAACATTAGCAGGCAATATTGCAACAGCGTTTGCAGGACAAACAGGCGCTACTGGCTTAACGTTTACGGCTACCGCTGGTGGTGCGGGTGACGGCGGGATAAATGTCACTACATCGGCAGCTGGGTCGATAAACCAGATTGCAATCACTGCCTTCGAGGTAGATGACACCGCTGGTGGTGGTGGCGCAGCAGTTGCCGGTATTTCGGTAACTTTGACAGCGAGTGTAGCGAATGAGTCAGAAGATGTGACTACCGGCGGTGCCGTGGCGGCCCTCACTGGAAGTTCTGGTGGTGTTCAGGCAGCATTATATGCTTCCGATGATACGCTTGAATTTGCACTGTCAGGTACAGATGTCGCACTTGATTACGCTATCGCTGGCGGAACAATATTGGATAAATCTGATGCAAAAGCAGTGGGTGATGCGCTTGCCGTCCAGCTTAATGCCGTAGTTAATTACGATGCTGTAGCAGATGCTGGTGGCGTGATTACCGTGTCGATTGATGCTCCTGCAGAATTTAAAAACAATGACCTTAACTTAACGGTAACAGGTGCCGGCGGGTATACAGATACGGATAACTTTACATACGAAATTAAAGACCTGGGTGGCGTGAATGCGATATTAGCAGGTGCTGAAACTACCGCGTTTAATACCAACGTTATTGGTGCCGATACGATTACAGCTAGTTTTGCGGCTGGAACGATGGATGTAAACAATGTCACCCTTGACTCGAGTGACCCCACAAATGACAGCATGCTGAGTGTTGCTGGTTTATCAGTGACTCTGGATTCTGGCTTTGATTTGAAATCAACCCAAGGAGTGAGTACAGGGGGTATTTTAAATGCGGTTGCTAATACAAACGTAACGTTAACCGCTGGTCAGGTAGGGTCTGCGAATGTTACTGCGGGTAATAATGTGACAACCCAAGTGTTGACCGTTACGGGCACGGGTAGCACGACGGTCGATATTGCTGCAGACCAAACCGCTAAGGAAATTGTTGCAAATATTAATCAGGAGTCGGATATTACCGGCGTTGAGGCGACGGCGACCACCACTGCTACGATTAGTAATCTCAGTGAAAGTGGCGTGATATCGATGACGCTTAATAATAAAGATATTTCTGCGAATGTAACGACCGGTGATCTTAGCTCTTTGGTGGAGTCTATTAACGCGGTGACATCACAAACAGGTGTTGTGGCAGAGCTTAGTCATGATAATGCATCGATGACCTTAACGGATTCCACCGGTAATGATATCGATATATCTAACTTTAATACCTCGACAGCTACTACAGCTAACTCTGTTTCGATAGATGTTTTGGGTAGTGAAGGTGCGGCGGCGGTAGCGGTAACAGCTGGCGGTAGCTCAGATCAGGATTCGACCGTTGTAGGTGGAAATATTGAATTTAAATCAGTAGCTGGGCCATTCACAGTGAGCTCAAGCGTTGATGCGGATAGCGGTGGTTTGTTTGTTGGCACAGCAGATGATTTGCAGGCCAGTCAAAAGCAGACAGTAGCCTCTATCGATATCACTACGGTTGATGGTGCCCAAAGAGCCATTGATATTACGACTGGCGCACTGGCCTCTATCGATTCAAGTCGCGCAGACTTGGGTGCGATTCAAAACCGTATGAACTCCACGGTATCCAACCTATCTACCACGTCTGAAAACTTGAGCGCTGCGCGCTCACGAATTCAAGATGCGGATTTTGCGAAGGAAACCACGGAACTAACTCGTAACCAAATCATGATGCAGGCCGGTATGTCTATTCTCGCGCAAGCGAAGAGTCTACCCCAGCAGGTTTTGAGTTTACTTCAGTAAATGAAATAACAAGTTGATGTAAAACGTGCATAAGGGGTGAGCCAGTTGGTTCACCCTTTGCCACATGAGGAGAATACTATGTCAGTGATCAATACTAACCTTGAGCCACGACAGCCGATTAAAAATGTTCTGCCAGAAACACCTAAGGTAGACTCCCTGGAGGAAGATAAAGCCGTTGCAGAAACTGCCCAGCAAAATAAACCCGCCGAGAAAATAGAAACGACTGATTCGCTTAAGGCGCAAGCCTTACCGCCTGAAGCCGATGAAATAAAACAAATCGACGAAGCGGTAATGAAGCTGAAAGAGTACGCGAACAATATGAAGCGAGAGCTTAATTTTGAGGTGCATCAAGAAAGCGGCGAAACGGTCATTAAAGTGTTTAATGCCAATTCCGGCGATTTGATAAGGCAAATGCCCAGTGTAGAAGCATTGAAACTTGCCGAAATGGCAGATGGTAAAAGCACCGGTGGTTTATTAGATTTTCTTGCTTAGGTTTATTTTAATCGCCTGATTGGAATAAGCACCTCTCTTTTTATTCGTTTTATTATTAGTAATAAAGCGTAATTTTTTTCGCCCTGAATTTTCTTTAATTATTTTCCTTTGTTTTTTCAAAAACCCACTACAATTACCGAATAAAATGGTGTTAAAGATGTTGGGTTTCATCCTTTACGATGTGCGAAACCCAACACGTTTAGGCGTGGTTTGGCCGATATTTTGCGCGGGGAGGTTGTTGGGTTTCACTTCGTTCTACGCCAACCTACGGTTTTGTTTATGCTGATGTGTGGAACTTGTAGGTTGCCGAGAGCTTGCGAAACCCAACATGTTTAGGCGCGGTTTGGCTGATGTTTTTGCTGAGAGCTTGTTGGGTTTCACTTCGTTCACCCCAAGCTACGGGATAGTGGGCGAGTAATTATAAATTTTCTAATGAGGCAATGGGTCGATGAGCTATCAAACGGGTGTTAACCAATATAAGCAAGTGAGTGCGCAATCGTTACAAACGGCTGCACCACAGGAAGTGGTGAGAATGTTATTGGGTGGTGCGATAGATAAAATATCGGCTGCAAAAGGAGCTATTGAGAGAAGTGAGTTTCTGGAAAAGCAGCAGAATATTCGCAAAGCAAGGCAGATTATTGATGCGCTAAAATCAGCCCTCGATATGGATGAAGGTGGTAATATCGCTCAAAACCTCGATGACTTGTATGGCTATATGACACGCTGTTTATTTGACGCGAATAAGACGGATGACCTTGCATTGCTTGATGAGGTGAGCGGGTTGTTGGCAGATCTTAAATCTGGGTGGGACGGGGTGTGCGAAAAGTCGGCAGGAGATAATACGGAAATGCCTCAGAGTGGCGTTGTGTTGGGCACTGCATAAATAATCGGCGTCGTTGTATTTTTGACAATAGTCAAGTTTCTGTTAAGTCCACTATTTTAACGCAAGTTTCGGAGTTCACATTTCTGGCAAAATACGACATCAATCATGGGGTACGACCCCTGTAGGTTGGGGTGAACGAAGTGAAACCCAATAATTTAGAAATAAGCACTGTCACTTAATTGATGGCGGTATCAATGAGTGATTTAAGTGCCTAAATTCAAATAGCTACGGGATTAAATAGAGCGCTAGCCCTTAAACCCAGTGTCATAGTGGATACTCATCATGCTGGGTTTCACTTCGTTCACCGCAACCTACGGGATTTTCTATGCCATTTTGAACCCCGAAACTTGAGTTATAAAGAAGACAGTATTCGAATGATGAAAACAGCAAATCACCCGATGCGCGAAACTGTAGCGGTATGGTTGAAAAATACCGCTACAATGCTGCCACCAGCTTACGGTAGCTTTGTAAACGCTGGAGAGAAATTTTACCCTCCTCCACCGCTGTTTTTATTGCACACTTAGGTTCTTTGTCATGTTTACAATCGTTGAATCGGCAGTGGCCAAGGTGGGCTTGGAATTCACGAAAACCCCGGGCGAGTTGTTGGGCTTCAGTAACATGGAGGCTGAACTCTCGAATACCCGGTGAGTCGATCAGTTTGCCGTTATTCATGGTGTGGAAAAGCTTGGCGGTTGTGGTGGTGTGTACGCCGAGACCTGATGACTCTGATACCTCGCGTGTTTCTTGTGCGCTGTCGTCGGGAAGCAAGGCGTTTACGAGGGATGATTTCCCCACACCCGATTGGCCAACAAACACAAAGCTATGTTCGTGTACCAGGGCATCAAATTCGGTGAGGCCGATGGCATGTGTTGCTGAACAGGTGAAGGTTTTGTAGCCAATTTGTTGGTAGCTTTCAATTAAGCGTTCAAAATCGTCACGGTTATTATCATCTAATAAATCAATTTTATTCAGCAGTACGATGGGTTCGATATCTGCAAGTTCAGCCGCTACGAGGTAGCGGTCGATGAGAATACTGGACGGTGCAGGCAAGGGGGCGATAACAATAATAATGTAATCGACGTTTGCCGCGACGGTTTTGATCTTGCCGCGCATATCTGGGCGGCTAAGGCTGGAGCGTCTAGGGTATTGGGCTTCGATAATGCCAATATTGTTGGGGCCAGGGCGCCATACCACGCGATCACCGGTGACCAGTTGCGGAACATTGGCTCGCAGCAGACAGCGGTAACGCTGGTAGCTGGCATCTTCTACCTCCACCTGTGTGCCGTAGTGGGCAACGATGGTGCCATCTTGTTCGCTACCAAATTCCCCCGATTCCAACAGAGTATCTGCTGTCTTATCCTTCTTTTGCGCACGGGCAATTCGCTCTTGCTGTACTTTATCTATACGCCACTGTTGCTGGCGGGTGAGCCGTCGTTTTGACATGAAGTGTTATTTAAGTTCCGCTGCTAACAGGTGATTGAAAACTTTCAGTGTGCTCAAAATTGCGTCAATCACCGAATATGTTTCATTAAAGTGAGTTTCGTACACCCTTTATGTTCAATTAGTGCGTTTTCAGCAGCTGGCTAAAGTGTGACAAATCCAATATGCAGGTTAAACTATTTAGATTATCAATGGTAGGAGCGCGAAGGCATGACAGTAAAACAGGATAATCTTATCTGGATCGACTTGGAAATGACGGGGCTTGATCCCGATACGGACGTCATTATCGAGGTGGCTACCATTATCACCGATACCGATCTCAATGTATTGGCAGAAGGGCCAGTCATTGCCGTACACCAGCCAGACGAGGCGCTAGAGGCGATGGATGAATGGAATACGCGCACTCACGGAAATTCTGGTTTGATTGAACGCGTAAAACAAAGCACGATTGATACAGCACAGGCAGAACAAGCCACCTTGGAATTTTTGCAGCATTACGTTCCCAGAGGTGCTTCACCAATATGTGGCAACAGCATTTGCCAGGATCGCCGTTTTCTTTATCGTCTAATGCCCTCTATGGAACAGTATTTTCATTACCGTAATCTGGATGTGAGCACCTTAAAAATACTCGCGCAAATGTGGGCACCAGAGATTGCACAAGGCTTAATAAAAAAAGGCACGCATCAGGCTTTGGATGATATTCGTGAATCCATCGAAGAGCTGCGTTATTATCGCGCGCATATTCTCAAAGTATAAAATAAGCGCTGGTTTTCGATGGTGTGGTTGCGCAATTAGAAGCTATTTATTTCAACGCTGATCCCTATTTTTGATTCTGAAAAATCGGTGAGCGCAGTGGTGTTGAAATCGTGTCTTTGGTACTCAGCGAAAATGTTAAGGTAAATTAAATGCTGTTGGTATCTGCCAATTCGATAGTTGATTTTTGCGTTAGCGCTGAGCTGCCTGCTTAATCCCTGGCCCAATCCAGGGCTGAATTCAATTTGGTTTCGTACTTGTATTTTTCTTTTTTTATTTAGCGTGATTAAGCTATATATACCAGCTAAAGGCCTTACGCCTGTGTTTGTATGGAAAGTGGTTTTATCCTCTGTAGGTAGCTTTTGCCAGTCCCAGTTGATTCCACTTGCTGCGTAAAGGTAGTGTTCGTTGAACCCGCTTGAAAGTAAGCCGTATAGAAGTTCAGCACCAGCGATGCGGCCATTAGTCATTTTTTCATTTTCATGGTGATGGATGTCTAATAGGGAAAGGCCGAAGCCAATGCTGCTTGTGCCGTGCCAAAACCCGCTGGTTTTCCCTAGTTGATCTCTAAATTTACTGAGTTTTAACACCGTGAAACTGTTGAGCTTCAAAGTTTCGTCGCTTGCGTTGATGTCAATGGATAGCCGTCCCAGAGTGACTCGGCTGGTACGTTGCATGGCTAAACTGGATGGGCTTCCCATTTCTTGATGAAACAATACACCGTCAAAATTTAGGTTTGTTTTTTGGTTTTCATGTGTGCCTATTTTGGACTCTTTGTAGGTATGGTATCTGTTAAAGCCAAGCGAATAAGACAGTAACTTTGTATATGGAATGCCAGAAGAATAATCGGCACGCTCTAATAATCCCCCTAAGTTTTTAATGGCCTCATCTTTTTTAACGTGTTTGATGAAGTCGGTATTTGATCTATTTGCACTGAGATTATGCAATATTTGTTGTTGGAACTCTCGCGCTTCTGCACTTATTTCACTGGTGTAAAGTTCGCACACGAGGTCTTTATGGCTGTAGGCCAATTCTGCTTCTTGAACCCACGTGGCTAATTCGTAGGTTTGCTGGTATAGCGTTGGATTGTTTTGATATAGGTGTGCAATATTTTGAATAACTTTTTTCCGCTTGGCAATATGTGTGCTTTTTAATGCCGAAGCGTCTGGCCAGTTTAATGTTGGGTGAGCCTCCTCTAATTGGGAAATTTTTTGTTGGAGAATTTTTTTTGCGAGATAGCCTTTTTTTCGGTAGCTGTAAAAACCTGGGGTAACAGGTTCAGCTAAACCTCTTCTCACTAGTAAGGCTACCAGTGAATTGGGAGCAGAAATAATAGGGTGGAAGCGCGCAATTTCTTCATTTTTAATTCCTTTTCCTAAAACAGAAACAAGGATGGAGGCGCAGTTCTGGCTAAAAAAATAATAGTCCGCTTTATGGTGATGCGTGAGAAAGGCCAAGTGTTCTAATAAATTTATTTTTTGTTGTGGTGATAAATTTAATCGGTAACGTAGTAAATTCCGGTCTTCTTCGATGGTGTACACTTTTAGCGTATAGGCCAATGATTGTACATCCATGCGCGTATCCAAGCCCCCAGTGAGACCTTTGAGGGATTGCACAATAGAGTGCATGGGATGTAAATCTTGCTGATTGCCATCCACAAGGTTAAACCAATTTTTTTGGCACTGTTGTTTGGGGGTTATTGCTGCACTATTTATGCTCTGGAATTCTCGGGTATCAGCAAGAAAGGAGATAACCAAGTCGTTTGGGTTTTCCTCGTGATTCGCCTCAGCTTCTGGATTATTGTTTAGTTTTATCCTCAGCATTAAATGCCCTGCGACTTCCGAAATGTCACCGGTTCCCGGTGTGGCGTAAAGTAGCTCAAATCCGGTAACGGTTTTATCTGATATTTTTCCTATATTAATGGGGCGGCCGCTTATGGGGTTGTAAAAACGGATGTTCTCTACCAATGTGCTGGCGTCGATAGTTACTGGAATGCCTTGTCCATAACTGACGGTGGGTGCTGTAAGGAATACACCGAATACGCTAAATAGAAAAGCCCAACTTATTTTTCCCTTAAGATGCATTGGCTTGGGAGAAAGAGTTGGAAAAAAATGTGTTTTTTCTTAATTCTGGAATGACATAAATCATGAGCTTTTGTAGCTCGGTTCGGGTGGGGGCAGTGGGGCTGGCGTTAATGATGGCATTTGCGAGGAAAAATTCGGGAACATAAAGTTCAGCTGCAAAAAAACGCAGGGTGTGACCATTAAAGGCATAAGCTTCACGAATTAGCTGGTCGGCGGTATCTGGGTCTAACTGTGACATCTCATAATTTTTCCACGTAATTTGGATCGTACTTTCTAGTGTTGCGTCCAGCATGACACTCGCATTAACGGATGCATCTAAGGTCTTTCTACTGGCTATAGTCATTTGTTTGCCCGCTGCACGGGCGAGCCGCGGTGTGGCTTCCGATGTTTCTGCAGAAACGTTTGAGCTTTTATTGCTGGATTTTATGCTGGCCTCTGTGACGGGTTTTGTGAAATTTTGATAGGAGGCATCAAGAATGGGTTTGGTTATTTCGGTGGACTGGGCGGATGTCTGCTCGCTGAGTTTCGTGCTGATATTGCTCGTATCTGTACTCATCTGAGCGGCGGGTTTTATTGCTTTCTGATAAGTGGCCTTTGAAATAGGCTCGGTGACCTCTGTACTTCTATCTGTTGTATTAATGGAAAGCTCTGTGCTTTGGTCGGTGGTTTCATTGCTGCGGTCTGTTACTTTGGCACTCACGTCATAGGTATTTTGTATAATGGGCGCGGTGACCTCGGTCGATTGCTTGCTGCTCTCTATGGAAATTTCGCTGGTTTTATCAGTCGCATGAGTACTTTGTTCACTTGATTGTTGCGTCATTTCTACGCTCTGCTTGCTGGCTCTGGTTGTTGCCTGCGCAGTGGGCAGTGTCGACTCCTGGTATGTTGCCTCAATCATTGGGGTGGTGATGTCTGTGCTGCGCTCGGTAGTATCTGTGGTGGCCTCGCTGCTTTTATTTGATACTTCCGTTGTTTGCTCTCCTGTGGCGACTGTAAAATCGACGCTTTGATCCGATACCTGCTCACTAGTTCTTATGGCTGGTTGGGTGGATTCTCGAT
>JAESUE010000275.1 GCA_016763235.1 Pseudomonadales bacterium | reverse complement strand
TCTGCGCTGCATTCCCAATATGGTGCTTGCTGCCCCTTCTGATGAGAATGAATGCCGACTTTTGCTAAGCACAGGTTATCAACATAACGGCCCTGCTGCCGTGCGCTACCCTCGCGGGCAAGCAACGGGAATTACGATAACGGCAGACCTCGATACTGTAGAAATAGGAAAAGGGGTGGTCAGACAAAAAGGTAAGAACATTGCCTTTCTGGCATTTGGAACGGTGATTACGCCCTGCCTTGCTGCGGCCAAAAAATTCGGTGCCACCGTCGTTGATATGCGTTTTGTGAAACCCCTGGACGAGGATTTGATCCGTGAAATGTCCAAGCAACACGAGCTACTTGTTACCGTAGAAGAGAACGCCATCGCTGGTGGCGCGGGGTCAGCTGTCAGCGAATTTCTATCTAGGGAGGGCATCCTTAAACCTATTCTTCACATAGGCCTTCCTGATCATTTTCTTGAGCACGGCAAGCATGAGAGCCAGCTTTCACACTGCGGTTTAGATGAAGATGGCATTTATAAAGCCGTGGAAAGTCGCTGGAATCAGCTTCAAAAAGCACACCCTAGCAAGGTGCTTAACGTTGAAAAACAAGTGCTTCGATCATAACTGCTTGCCCCATCACTAGGCCAAGCTAGTCGAAGGGTAAACTAATCGTAACGACTCAGCGAACTCTGTAACTGTTCAGGTTACGTTCAAATTTGAGTGTGAGATGGGTGGTTACAACTAATCTTCATCCTTCGATTGGGGACTATCCCCATCAAATAAATGACCAAGCTTTCCGCGTTTAGTTTGCAGATAACGCTCGTTATGAGGGTTACGGCCTTTCTCCAACGCAATGCGCTCAACCACCTCAATACCATGCTCTTCTAAGGCTTTTACTTTACGCGGGTTATTGGTCAGCAAGCGCGCTTTTTTAACGCCTAAATGCCCAAGCATTGTTTCACAAATTGCATAGTCACGAAGGTCTGCACCAAAACCCAACTGCTCGTTTGCTTCAACAGTATCAGCGCCTTTATCCTGTAAGGCGTAGGCACGAATTTTGTTCATTAAGCCAATGCCTCGCCCTTCTTGACGCAGATAAAGCACTACGCCTCGCCCTTCTTTGGCAATAGCAGCCATGGCCGCCTCAAGCTGTGGGCCGCAGTCACAACGCTGGCTAAATAAGGCATCACCGGTCAAACATTCTGAATGAACACGCATCAACACAGGCTGGCCATCGGCTACATCACCCATCACCAAAGCCACATGCTCTTTTCCACTAGTCGCCTCTTCAAACCCGTGGATAGAAAACTCACCCCACTGCGTAGGCAGCTTAGCCGTTGCGATAAAACGAATGGACACTTAAAACTCCAACCCAGAAAACTAAAAACAAAAGGAGGGGAATTCTACACCATTACCTTATCGATGTCCTTCGATGAACTAGGCGCTTGAATCAAATCAACTCTTGGCGTGGCGAATAATCACGAGAGCTAACGAGAACGTCACTATTCAGCGAACCCTGTAACTGTTCAGGTTGCGTTCAAATTTGAGAGGAACAAGGCGGAAAATAGGAGTTTGTACGCATAAATGATCATTTTTTAACGCCGTTATGCGCGAGCTGAATAGTGACACTAAAACTTCTGTAATAAGGTGATAACACCCTGGCTTTCAGTCATTTGAACGCGAGAAAGAAAGCTCATGCCAAGCAGCACATGCATGGGAAAACCACCCTCTATCACCACAGCAGGAACGTGGCTAAGTTGAATTTCCCCCACTTTGACTTTTTCAAGGGTGATCTGCCAGGCTTTGGCTTTACCTTGTGCGGTCACGACGATGCTCGGCTGCCCTGTCCACTTGTAATCAATACCTAAACTATTGGCGTGATAAGAACTCAAGGCCATTGTATTAGCGCCCGTATCAAGAAGGAATTCAATGGGGCGGCCATTAATACTGCCTGCCGTAAGATACTGGCCGCGCCGACTCAAGGAAATGCGGGCCTGAGCCTGGGTTCTCTCTCGGTAACCGCCACTGTAATCTCGCCCTAAAAGATAGCTTCGTGTTTGGCCTTGATATTCAATGTGAGCCTCATTGCCACTCACCGATACTAATCGCAAGCCTTGCTCGTTGGCATCGCCAATTTTCAACGTCTGCAATTGGGAGCCGAAGCGCACCACCACCTGATTTTTAAACAGGCCCACCACGGATATTCCCCCCGCCCTCGCGTCGGAAACGAGAAGGCTGCCACATAAAAAAACCAACAGAAGTAGGGGAAAGAAAAACCACGATGTATTTTTGAGAGCACTCGCACAACCTCACTATAAGCACAAACGACCAATATTCTTGCCTGAATACATGGTCAGATCTCCGCCATTCAAGGCGCGTCCTTTAAGTGTAGACTTTTTAACCTAGTAAGCTTGCCCAGGCCTCTGCCTATTCAGTGAATTCCATCGCAATTTTTCAAAGCTCTAAACACCACCCCCCATGATGTATATCCACGTGAGAACGAGTAATAAGGCAAGAGATAGAGACGTTATCTTCCAAAACAACAAGGGGTTGCGCTCTAAAAGAGGGGTCTTGTTAAAGCTATCAAAAGCACTATTGGGCCGCTTTAAATCGTGAATAAATTCAGAAACATCCTCATAACGCATTGTCGGATTAAGGTTAACCGCCTTCTGTATTGCCGCATCCATCCATACTGGCACAAGCGGGTTAAAGTGGTACGCGGGGCGATAGCTAAGTTTATGAAAGTCACGTAGTTGCACGCAGCTATCATACTTTTCCCCATAGGGCCGGTGGCCGGTTAGCATTTCATAAACAATGACGCCTAGTGAAAACAGATCTGAACGCACATCAGGACGTTGCAGGGTATGATGCTCCGGCGCCGAATAACTGGCCGTACCGAGGATTTTATCGCGCCGAATGGGACTCGAAATTTCATCAATTCCTGCTGCGAAACAGGAACCAAAATCCACCACTACCGCCTTTTTACCTCCTTCAAGAATAATATTGCCCGGCTTCAAATCCTGATGCAGGGTGTCGCGGCGATGAAACGCTCTTAAACCGCGCATTATTTGTTCCGCAATATCCACCACCACAGAAATATCGGCATTGTTATTTTCTTCTATCCACTTTTCGAGTGTCGGGCCTTCTATATATTCCAACACACCATAAAGAAAATGACGCGGTCGATTGATATTGGCCAGCTTGAGAACATGTGGATTATCAATACGCTGGGCAACCCAAGATTCCAGTACAAAGCGCTCGATATAGGCAAGATCATCTTCAAAATTCACGGACGGTGTTTTCATCACTAAACGCCGGTGATTCTCATCCTCCAGATCTTTCACCAAGTAGAGCTGACTGCGATTACTGGCATGAATTTGTTTTTCCACGAGGTAACTATCCAGCTTTTGCCCCACCTCTAATGGGGGTGGAAATGGCAGCTCAGTCAGTTTTTTATAGGCCTGCACGTCTCCCGCTTCCGGTAAGCGCTCCACATGCAAAATCTGACAGCTTAGATTGTCTAAGCTATTGTTGGCCAAGGCTAATTGAATCATCTCATCACAAACCCCCCGTTCACCCGAACGATATCGGTGCAAGGCTTCGGTAATGTTCTGATTTGAAATGAAATCATGAACACCATCGGTGCTGAGAAAAAAAACATCCCCTTCCTCGACATCCAAGTGGCGGTAATCAATATCCACATTCAAGTCCATACCCAAGGCCCGCGTTAGATAGCAGGTTGTCGCATTAACTTGCACCGCATGATCAGTGGTTAAAGGCTCAAGGGTATTGCCTCGCAAACGCACGATGCGCGAATCCCCCACATGGAAGATAAACGCACTGCGTGATTTAATAATAAGCGCGGAAAACGTACAGACATACCCCTTTTGAATATTTGCGAAGTCCTGCCCCTGACCATATAGCCAGCGGTTTAATGAAGTAAGTACCTTTTGCCCAGCTGTCTTCACGCTCCATGAATCGGGGCAACTGTAATAGTCGCTTAGAAAACCTTTTACTGCACATTCTGCTGCTTCTTTGCCTTTTTCAGCTGCGCTAACACCATCGGCAACCACGGATGCGATGCCCTTAAACGTCAACGTTGAACCCTCAGGCAAACGAAGCCCTACGCAATCTTCATTCACCTTTTTTACACCTGCATCGGTACCTTGTTCCGCATGAACCAAGTATTCCGAATCAAGGTGCTGCACGCTACCCGCGTCATTCTCATTTATTATTTCTTCTGTTTTCATCGTAATATCTCCCATAAAACCGCATGTCCAAAATTAACACCACCCACCTAAGCTTTCATTCCAAAGCAAAACCCGCGCCATAAATCACCGCTGACAAGTGCTACCGAAAGACGCTATAATGCCGCCCCGATTGACAATCCAACGTAGCGAGAGGAAATTCTGGTGAGTTTGAATAGCGTGCCGCCTGGCAAAGATGTCCCTAACGATATTAATGTAATTATTGAGATTCCATCTCATAGCGACCCTATAAAATACGAAGTTGATAAGGATTCTGGCGCTATTTTTGTCGATCGCTTTATGGGTACCGCCATGCATTACCCTTGCAACTATGGCTATGTTCCTGCAACACTTTCCGAAGATGGCGACCCGGTTGATGTTCTCGTAGTCACCCCCATTCCTCTGAATTGCGGCTCAGTTATTAGATGTCGCCCTGTTGGCATGCTAAAAATGACTGACGAGTCTGGCATAGATGCAAAAATCATTGCTGTACCCGTATCAAAGCTTACGCCACTGTACGATTCTGTTTCTTCGTATAACGACCTTCCCGGCACTCTTATCAATCAAATCTCACACTTTTTTGAGCACTACAAAGACCTGGAAGCAGGCAAGTGGGTCAAAATTGATGGTTGGGTAGGCACTGAAGAAGCGAAACAGGAAATTCTTGATAGCATTCAACGTTACTTAGACGATGAAAAGAAGTAAGATTTAAAACTCTATTCTCCACAAAAAAAGCCGACTTTATATGTCGGCTTTTTTTGTGGACATCACTAATGCCCTGCGAAAAACAACCCGCCAGCTTAGCAGGTTGTGAACCTTCTCTATCTACCCTTGCTCCATCAATGCTCTCAAGTCAATAATGGCCGCATTTGCCCTGGAAATATAATTCGCCATAACCAATGAGTGATTGGCAAACAAACCAAAACCACCGCCATTGAGTATGATGGGGCTCATTATCACGCCCTGAGTCGCCTCTAGCTCTCGGATAATTTGATCAACACTGGCAGTGGCATTTTTCTTTTCCAGAATGACTCGAAAGTCGACCTGTATTGCTCGAAGTAATTGCGCTAATGCCCAGGCTGTACCGCGCGCCTCAAAAAATACATCGTCAATTTTATACCAAGGTGTTTTCACTTTAAAAACAGCCGCGTTTGGCATGGATTGCGTTTCACCCTCACCACCCTTTCCCTCTCGATCAAGGTTTTCTCTGGTTGCATCAACACTCGCACTTAAGCGCTGAGACATACTTCCCAATCGGGTTTCTACATCTTGCAACCAGTTCCGCAAATTATCGGCACGGGCATAAAACTGCGCGCTAGGCCGCTCGGTGTCCACCAAACGCTCTTGATAATGTTTAATAGAATCCATGGCCAGCCTGTATTCATCCTCCGATGCGGGGAACATATAATGCCCCATGCCCAGATGGTAGAAGGGTTCTGCCTTGGCAAGATCAACATCTTCCGTAGACTGAGACTGAGAGCGAGCGATATCTTTTCTCAATGCCCGGCTCATATCCCTGATTTGAACCAGTACGCCTTTTTCCCATGCAGGCATGTTATCCAACAAGGAAAATGGTGGCAGAATATCGTTGCTCATAAAGCCGCCACGCTTGTGAAGCAGCACATCGGTCATATCAATGACAGTTTGCGTTGTCGCAAACCCCACCACATCTTTATCTTTAGGAACGGGAAACATGCGAGGCTCAATGCTCACATATATTGCAACGCCGCTCATTACCAGCCCCAAAAGCAGCAGCACGGCTATTAGAAACACCCCGCGAGCGGTGTTTTTTTTCTCATTGGAAGATGGCCCACGGACGCCAGCAACTTGGTCTTTTAACGCTTCACTTAACTCGGTCATATCTTACACACTTAAAATTATTGGGATGTTCTGAATATCAGCTTGTGCCAAGCAGCATCTTTTGGCAGCGCTATTTTTCTTGGAGAGAATGGTGCCCTCAATGAGAATCAACACCACTATTTTTAGCTGTCTACCAGCTTAACGACCAACATCTGCTCGACTATCGGGAATAGTACCACACAGTGGAATTTCATCCACCCTTCATGCCAGCCATGTATCTCTGCCAATAGTCACGCGCCTTAACTGTGCATCTTCTCGCAGATAGAGACAGCGAAGTACTCTATAATTTACATCTGGAACGTCATAACAGGGAACTTCCATTCTTGTTACTACTCCAAAATATACGCCGACTCTGCCTCAGGCCGCACTCAACAGGAAGACACCGAACCTATGCCTCTCTATTCCCAGCTTAAATCACTACGGATGCTTCTTCTTACCCTCTTTCTACTTCCTTCGTTATGTCTGTCCGCTGGCGCAGGGCTCATAACAGACAAGAGTGTTTTCTCCAACGAGCCAGAGTTTCTCGATGTTGACAAGGCCTTTATTCTCGATGTCTATCAAAATAAAGACAAGATACATGTGAGCTGGAAGGTGGAAGATACGTATTATCTTTATCGGAAGCGCTTTAGTTTTTCTTTAGAACC
>JAESUE010000274.1 GCA_016763235.1 Pseudomonadales bacterium | reverse complement strand
TATTTTAGTGGATCGCCAAAATTCCGCTTATGTGCTCGATTTTGGCATTGCGCATTTCTGCGAAAATACACAGGCTTCCAAAAAAAAGGAAGAACATCAAACACAGCTAGGTGATGTGATGGGTACGGCTGCTTATATGGCACCCGAGGTGCTTGCATCGGCTGATAACGCATCGATTCAAAGCGATCTTTATGCATTTGGTATTCTTTTTTATGAGCTGTTAACGGGGATATTGCCACTGGGACGTTTTGAGCTTCCCTCTACGCTGAACGCTGCGATCCCTAAGGTCCTTGATAAGGTTATTGAAAGTTGCCTTTCCCCAGAGGAATCACAGCGACCGCGCTCGGCCAATGAAATAAAAACCGTGTTGCTCAAAGTAATACGCGGTGCACACTTGGCACCAGAACAAAAAGAACGCGCAAAAAAACCATCGCAAAGGCTGAGGATAAGTTTTCTCTGTTAGATGTTATCAAAGAAGATCAGTACGGTGCTGTCTACCTGTTTGAAGATAAAGTTCAGCATGAATTATTGGTGATCAAAAAACGCTCTAATAGCAATGCAGGATTTCGAGAGAGTAAGCTTCTACATAACTTGCATCATCCCAATATTGTTAAGGTAAAAGGTGTTTCTAAAAATGACCGAGTTTTTATCTCCGTTATGGAATACCTGAAAGGAGGATGCCTGCAAGATCGTCTCATTAAGCCTTTTGGTTGGAAAACGTTTATTTCTCTCGCCTCTCAAATCTGTGAGGCAATGGATTATGCTCACCGGAATAATATTATTCACGGGAATTTGCGACCTAGAAATATTCTTTTTACCTCAAAAGGCTGGGCGAAAATATCCGATTTTGGTTTCGATGAACATTATGGCAGTGATCAGGAAGGAGGGAATTGGTACAACTATCTTGGCGAAGAAAAGTCCGTTAAGACCGATATCTATGCTGCCGGCGCGCTATTTTACCAAATGCTTACGGCGAGTCAGAAACCACCGGAGTGGCAGTCGGGAGAGCTTTGTACTAATACCCAGTTTGATGCGCTTCCCCAGCCTCTTCAGGGTGTTATTTTAAACATGATGCAGCGCGACCCCAGTGAGCGTTATGGTGGTTTTTCAGAAGTTCTTGTTGAGCTGGAAGCTATCAGCTTGACGAGGAAAAATAATGGATCCTCAGAGCAAGAGGTCTTAGAGGTCGAGCCAGAGAAGGGGGAAGCAAGGTTTTCTATTGTTCTTGGTATTACGCTTCTACTTGCCATTGCTACTTCCGCATTCGTGTATTTTGCTGGTAATGGCCCGCGCACACTGGAATATTTGCAGCTGTCTATGCGCGAAGCGATCACTTGGGTGGATGTGCTTAGAGTTTCTATGCAATCTTATTTGAGTAAGTAAGCCTTGTTGCTGGAATATTTTCAGTAAATTAATTATGCTTCACCTTGATTTGAATTCATCATAAAGGGTTAAGCGTCTAATGAGATTTTTTTTACCGAAAGCGTTTTTTATATTGGCAGTATTTGCATGCTTTAACGTCCAGGCATCTTCTTTGGATGTGAATTTGCGGAATGAGGCTATTCGATTAGCACTGAGAGGGCCAATTAACCAATCTGGGTTAAACCTCTCTATTTCTGGTTTGCATCATGAAGATGATCGTGACCTGATTACTGTCGGGGTGTCTGTCATTGAAGAGTTCGCAAATGAAAGCTTTGTAGGTATAGGTGGTCACCTTTACGGTTTTGATGCAAAAAATACGGATGGCATGGGAGTAGCACTTGGTGGTTTTTTCCGTTATGCACTGCCGGCTTTTCCTGGTTTGGGTTTAGGTGGGCAGCTTTATTATGGTCCAGATGTTGTTTCATTTAACGATGTAAAACAATATTTTGAGACCGCATTTCGCTTGGAATATCAACTTCTCAGCCAAGCAAATGTCTATGTCGGTTATCGATATATCAAAATCAAGATGGATAGCGGCAGAAAAGGGCGAATCGACGACGGTGTGCACCTTGGATTACGCCTAGATTATTAGCGGAAAGCGTGAGTTGGTGTGGTTATTTAGGGCAGCTTTAAAAAGGCTTTTTCCCCGAGATAGCCGCATCAGTTCTGTACACGAACGCTTATGTACGAATTTGAGCGTGAGCTGAATAGTTACTCAATAGCCACGGATTAATTAGGCCACAATACTGTGGACAGATACAGGCTGCCTTAAATAGGAAATTAAATCCTCCATACAAATAGGTTTACAGTACAAGTACCCTTGGGCTTCGTAGCAGCCTAAAGAATTTATCATCTCTACCTGCATTAAATTTTCTACACCCTCGGCAATTACTTCCATATTGATGCCTTGGGCAAGTTGAGTGATAGCCTTCACAATTGCTACGCTACCTCTATCTCGTGGTATATCTGAGATAAATGATTTATCTATTTTTAAACGGTCTATTGGTAGATGTTTGATGTAGCTTAGAGATGAATAACCTGTCCCAAAGTCGTCTATGGCAATTTTATAACCGGCATTACGTAATTCCATCAATGTCGAAATAGCTGTTTTTACATCCCCCATGACCACTCGTTCAGTGAGTTCCAGCTCAATGAGTTCAGTGCTGAGTTGGTACTTTTCAACTGTTTTTGATAGTGTTTCTACGAAATCATGTTCGGCAAATTGCTGGGCGGCAATATTTATAGACATTGGGATATCGTGAAATCCAAAATCTTGCAGTATTTTTAAATTTCTACATGCTTCGTCGATAACCCAATTACCAATAGGAATGATTAAACCCGTATCCTCGGCTAGGGGAATAAATTTATCGGGGGGTATTGTTTGCCCTTTGTGATCCGTCCAGCGGATGAGTGCCTCGATACCCGTGACCTTATTTATTTTCGTATTAATTTGTGGTTGAAAAAAGAGGGTGAACTCTTCTTTTTCTAATGCCCGGTGTAAATCTCTTGCCAAACTTAGTTGGTCAATAACACGGAACTGCTCATCATTCGCGTAAAATAAATATTGGTTACGGCCCTTTTTCTTTGCCTGGTCGAGGGCGATGTCTGCAAACTGGAGCAATTCCGTTGCGTTATTTGAATTATCGGGGAATAAGCTAATTCCTGCGCTAAAAGTTTGTATTATTACTTCGTTTTCGTAAGTATGGGGCTTAGAAAAGTCAACGTTGAGTTGTAGCATGACTTTTTTTATTTGATCTAAGCTGCAGATATCAGTAAGTAAAATGCAAAATTCATCAGCACCAAAATGACTGAGGCTATAGGCGCTGTGGGTTTCCTGTTGCGTCCGATTTATTTCTGCTTGTTTTAAACTTTGTAATAATCTTTGGCTGATCGCTTTAAGGAAGTAGTCTCCAACATCATGCCCCAGGCTTTCGTTAACACGCTTGAATAAATCCAAGTTCAGTAGAACAACGGCCACTTTTTCACCCGTAGAGGCGGCATGCTCTAGGTGCTGCTGAACGGTGGTTTTGAAGTTTTGACGGTTCGGAAGATTGGTAAGTTGGTTTACACTTTCTTGAGCTTTGAGTTTGGCATTTTGGGAAATAAACGATTTGATTAAATGTTCATTTTGGCCTTTTATCACATGCTGCAACTCATGGCTTTCTAAAGCATAAGCACAGTTTTGAATGATCGCATGCAAACCTTTTTTATGGTGTTCTTTGAAATGACTGCTTGCTGGAACGTGGCCAATAAATATGCCGCGAATGCGGGTTGGTGTAGTAACAGATGCCAGTACAGTTGTTCGATTGCTCTGATGATATACCTGTGGAATATGGCTGTGTAAGGCCCAGGCGAAATCCCCACTTTCTATTAAATACTCAAGATCTTTGCGTAGGTTTTCTTTTTCTTGTTCATTGTTGATGTAGTCAAGATCAACTTCGTTGTTATCAGAGGACAGTGAGCAAAACCCAAGGACTGAAAATGGAGTAACTTGTAAAATATAGGGAGCTGTTTGACTAATTAGGTGAACAGGATCTTTAATGGCTTTTGGCTTTTGATAAAGGTTACACAGTGCGCTAATGACATTTAGAGTATGAAGGTGCCATCGGTTTGTTTCCTCTAAGTGATTTAGACGATTGCTTAAATATGCATTCTCGCTTTGTTCGTTTGCTTTTGTATCTTCCATAACTACTGCGCAGTACGTCTTTAATGATTGGTTTTTTGTAACGACTCAGCTCACGCTCAAATTCGTGCATAATAGCGTTAAAAAATGATTATTCAACCATGTAAACTCACATTTTTCGCCTTGTTCTGCTCAAATTTGAACGCAATCTGAACAGTTACAGAGTTCGCTGAGGTGTTACGGTTTTTTTCATGGCTTTAAACATATAGATAGCTCTTTAACTGTTACCGGTGCTTTACCACTCTCGATTTTTTAAGCCTTTAACTATTGCTACGGGCCTGTCAATAAAGTTTGAAAGCTTTACTTATACTATAGTAGCAATCTAACGGTAGAGGTGAACTGTTTGATGATTTCGGTCATAATCATTTCTAAAGCACTTTCAGGAATTCCCAATGAAAGCCATGCGCCTTCATCTAGCTCCGGAACGAAGTTTTCTCCATTGAAGCCCATCGGGATACTGTGTGTTATCCAGTCTGCCACATGAACAAATGCTGCAGAATAACTGTGGTTTGTTGATGAAAGTGGGTCATGGTGGTGTGCGGTAGACTCTATAACTTCATCTGGAAGCCCCCAGGTTTCAAATAAATGCGCACCGAGTTTGTCATGGCTTATTCCATACTGTTGCGTTTCAAGGTTGCTTAGAGGGATGCCTTCTGCCATGTTTGTTTCTAAAAGAGTTTTCTGAATTTCAGGATATTTTACAAAGAGTAAAAGTCGACCTGTATCATGCAGTAAGCCATTGACAAAGTGCGCTTCAACATCATGTTCGCGTTTATATTGGGCGAGGACACGGGATGATATGGCGCATCCGAGGCTATGTTTCGTAAAATCTTCCACTGAAATTATGTCGTTTTTTACTCCATTAAAGGACTTTAGTATTTCCGTGCCGAGTACAAGGTCAACGGTTTGCTGGGTGCCAATGAGAGAGAGTGCTCTATCAATGCTGTTTATTTGGCCTGGGAAGTTAAACATGGCGCTATTGGCGATTTTGAGCAAACGCGCTGCGATCGAAACATCTGTGCTGATAAGTTGAGCCAAATCGTCAAAGTCGGTGCTCGGGTCATCAAGAGCTACTTTTAGTTTCATGTAGACCTTGGGTGGAGAAATGAGATGTTGCGTCTCATCCACAAGATTCTGGATAGCTAGAGCGCTGCTCACGCTTTGTTCCCTAAAAATTCTCCGCACATCAGTATCTTTTTCATTTCAATAACAATAGGAAGTGACGGGACGTTATATCTAAATCGGCGCTCCAATTCTTCATTACTTGCTTGGTTGGCAATAGTGTTTGTATCTTCACTTCTTTGATCCCCTACGGAAATTGGTAGTTCAGTAATTCCCCAGGCTTTAATTAAACGGAGGTGTTTTGCTAATATCTCAGTATTTTCAGGAATGAGAAGCTGGCCGCTTTTGCTGGTAACATCACTTGAGCAGATCATGCCGGTTGTCACTTCTTTAATTTTCACATATATCATATTTATACGACGAAGGAGGTTGTTTACCTATGTATTTCATGGGGTTGTAATAAGATGTTTTGGAGCGTATCCATTAACGATAGACCCATAATGATTTTTATGAAGGATAAGCTTTGAATAGTTTGTAACTGATCGATGCCAGTGGTGCTCAACGGCGTTTTATTGCGGAGCTTGTATTTTATTAACCGTGTGCCTAGTTAGAAAAAATATAATGCCTGCTCGCTTGAGTCGGCTATGGGTTTTGCGTAACCTTGCGTGTGAATAAACCTATGAGGCCTTTAGGTATCCTTCAGCGTCCTATTAATAAGCTTCTTATAAATCCCCACTACTACAGAGTTTTACTATGAATCTAAAAGATCTTATCGCTGACAAAATCAGTAATGAAATAAACCCGCAAGTTTTGGAGGTGATTAATGAAAGCCATCTCCACGCTGGGCACTTAGATACCACGAGCAAAGAAACGCACTTCAGGGTGAAAGCAGTTGCTGAAAGATTTGAGGGTGTTTCGGCGGTGAAGCGCCACCAAATGGTTTATGGGGCGTTATCGGAGGAATTTGAGGCAGGGTTGCATGCCTTGGCTTTAGAGCTTAAAGCACCCTCGGAAATTTGAGGGTGAGAGGAGGCGTTAAAGGCTTCGTTGGTAACAAAACAAGTTAACAGATATATCTGTATTTAATTGATCAAGCTGTTTTATTTTTTCGCGCTGCTCGGGTTTGGTTCGCCAATAGTGTGGTGTCATTTTAAAAAGTGTTTGTATTGATTCTGACTTATTCAGGGTTATTGACTGAGTAAGTGCTTGGGTATCGATGAGCGTTAACCCTGGGTGCTGAACGGGGTGTTCATCGGTGTTTATAGCCTGCTCAATACTAGGGTTTTTCTTTTGGCCTTTAACGTCTGAATAGATCTGTTCGCGCAGTTGAATTAAATGTCCGTCATCGGGTTTTACAAATATAAAAATACCGCCGGGTTTTAATAATCTTACTAACTCATTAGGAGATACGCGACAAAATAGTACCGTTGCTATATCCATGCTGTGCTCGGCAAAAGGTGTTTGAGTTAGGTTTCCAATAAGCCATCTAACGTTTGAGTTATGTTTGCATGCGCTGATAATGGCATCTTTTGAAATATCTAAGCCCCAGGTTTGTACTGCTGATGCCTGCTCAGGCTTTTGCCCAGACGCTTGAGAAGACATTGTTTCGCGTAATTTTTTATCTAATAGTTGGGTGTAGTAACCTTCTCCGCAACCCAAATCGGCAATGTTAAGAGGGTGGTCTAGAGGGTCTTTTCTTAAGTGTTTCAGCACGAGTTTTTCAAGGGCGGCGTAGATTGGGAAATAGTGCCCTTCACTCAAAAATGCCTGACGCGCCGTGACCATCTCTTTACTATCACCGGGGTGCTTGCTGCGTTTTTGGTGGCTAAGCAGTAAATTAAGGTAACCTTGACGGGCAATGTCGAAGCTATGGCCTTCGGGGCAGTAGTAGCTGCGCTCGTCGTTTTGTAGCGGCGCTCTACATACGGGGCAAGCTAGTGGGTTATGAGTGCTTTGATTCATTGGGTTTGTCTATTTTAGGATGAAGCGAATAGTTCGCGCATGATTTCTTCGTAAACCAAAGACAGTTCTCCTAGTGCTTTTATTTCTACTGATTCATCTACTTTATGGATGGTGGCATTACACGGCCCGAGCTCGATAACTTGGGTGCCGGTAGGTGCGATAAATCGCCCGTCAGAGGTGCCGCCTGCCGTAGACAGTTCGGTTGTTCTACCCGTTATTGTTTTGATGGCTTTTTGAGTGGCTTCGAGCAAGGGACCTGTGTCGGTCAGAAAGGGCAGGCCGCTCAGGTTCCAGTCAATATGGTAATCGAGAGAGTGCTTATTGAGTATTTCACAAACGCGCTGTTGAATATTTTCGGGAGTGAGTGCTGTGGAAAAGCGCAAGTTAAAGACTACTTCCATGTCACCGGGGATAACGTTGGTGGCACCGGTTCCACTATTAATATTGGAAATTTGGAAGGTGGTGGCTGGAAAGAATTCGTTTCCTTCATCCCAGTGGGTTTGGGTAAGCTCTACGAGTGCGGGTGCTGCTTTGTGAATGGGGTTGTCTGCTAGATGCGGGTAGGCAACGTGCCCCTGAATGCCTCGCACTGTCATTTTAGCGCCGAGGGAGCCACGGCGACCATTTTTAACGATATCGCCCAGTTGGTGTGTGCTGGAAGGTTCACCTACGATGCAGAATTGGATTTTTTCTTTACGCGCCTCAAGGTGCTCTATTACTTTTACTGTGCCGTGGGTGGCAATGCCTTCTTCATCACTGGTAATTAAAAAAGCGATGCTACCCTGATGGTTCGGATGTTTTGCCACAAAACGCTCACAGGCTGTCACCATGGCGGCGAGGCTGCCTTTCATATCAGCGGCACCTCTGCCGTAAAGCATGCCATCTTTTTCTGTCGGGGTGAAAGGTGGTGTGCTCCAATTAGTTTCATCACCGGTGGGGACGACATCGGTGTGTCCGGCAAAGGCTAAAACAGGTTCTGCACTGCCTCGTCTTGCCCAGAAGTTGTCAACGTCACCAAAGCGCAGGCGTTCAATCTTAAAACCAATTTTTTCCAGACGAGAAATTATTAACTCTTGGCAGCCGTGGTCATCGGGCGTCACCGAGGGGCGGGCCATGAGGTCTTTGCTGAGTGCAAGGGTGCTTGCGGTGGCTGCGTTTAGTTGGCTGGGCATTTATTTTACTTCCATAACAGGTAATCGGTGGCGACCGGTGATGGTGAGTGTTTCAAAATCGTAAAGTTTACGGTCTGCCATTTGCGAGGGAGAAATATTCTGCATGGCGGTGAACATGGTTTCTAGTCGCCCAGGGTGTTGTTTGTCCCAATCTTGCATCATTTCTTTGATAACTTGGCGTTGTAAATTAGGCTGGTTACCACAGAGGGTACAAGGAATAATGGGAAAATCTTTTTCCTCCGAATAACGAATAATATCTTTTTCACGGCAGTAGGCGAGGGGGCGAATAACAATATTCTTGCCATCGTCACTGAGAAGTTTGGGCGGCATGCCCTTTATTTTTCCACCGTGAAAGAGGTTAAGGAATAGCGTTTCGAGTATGTCGTCACGGTGGTGGCCGAGGGCTATTTTTGTCGCGCCGATTTTTTCTGCAAAACCATACAATGAGCCGCGACGTAAGCGTGAGCAGAGGGAGCACTGGGTTTTTCCCTCAGGGACTTTCTCTTGCACGATGCTGTAGGTGTCTTTTTCTAGAATATGGAATTTAACACCGAGTTTGCCAAGGTATTCGGGCAGTATATGTTCAGGGAAACCGGGTTGCTTCTGGTCAAGGTTAACCGCCACTAATTCAAAGTGAATGGGTGCCGATCGTTGCAGGCTCATCAACATATCAAGCATGGTGTAGGAGTCTTTGCCACCAGACAGGCACACCATAACGACATCGTTGTTTTCAATCATGTTGTAATCAACGATGGCGTTGCCGGTTTCCCGGCGTATTTTTTTCTGCAGTTTATTAAATTCGTACTGCGATTTACTCTTCATTTTTCTGCGACCGTTAGTTGTGCGCGTGTAATTCTTCGTTGAGCGCGATAGCGCTGCGATTGGCTTTGCATTCAATGGTGCCGGTTTGAGAATTGCGGCGGAAAAGTAAATCAGATTTTCCGGCCAGTTCGCTGGCTTTCAGTGTGCTGACTAATTGGTTTTTATCGTCGAGTAAATTCACCTTGGAGCCAGCCGTAATGTATAAACCGGCCTCGATGGTGCAACGATCACCCAAAGGGATTCCTAACCCAGCGTTTGCGCCGAGTAAACAGTTTTTGCCGACAGAAATAACCACGTTGTTGCCACCGGATAAGGTGCCCATAGTGCTGCAACCGCCGCCTAAGTCGCTGCCTTCACCAACCACTACGCCTGCTGAAATACGGCCTTCAATCATACTGGTGCCTTCGGTGCCGGCATTGAAGTTGATGAACCCTTCGTGCATGACGGTGGTGCCTTCACCTACGTAAGCGCCTAAGCGGACACGGGCAGTGTGGGCAATGCGTATGCCTGCAGGCACCACGTAGTTGGTCATTTTGGGGAATTTGTCGACAGAGCTAACTTCCAGTAATTCGCCCTTTAAACGCGCTTGTAGTTGGCGTTGTGGCAGTTCTGTCAAATCTATTGCGCCTTGGTTCGTCCAGGCGACGTTGGGCAGTAAGGGGAATATACCGCTTAGGTCTGTGCCGTGAGGTTTAACATGGCGCAGGGAAATTAAGTGTAACTTTAAATATGCTTCGGGGGTACTGCTTAGGGAACTGTCTGTTTCAATAAAGGTTAACACCAAGGGCTGCTGGCTTTGTGCCAGAGGGGCGATAAGCTGGGTGTCAATATTTGCGGTTTTAAGTGCTTCGCAGAGCGCATCAATTTGATTCGCTTCGATGCTGATGGCGGCGTTTCCACTTTGGTAACCGACGATAGCACCGAGTTTATCCACCAAGGACTTTTCAGGTTGGAAGAGTGGCTGGGGGTAATAAACTTCTAGCCATTCGTTTTTGTTATTTTGTGTTCCCACACCAAAGGCCACGCAGAAAAAGGATGTGTTTGTCATAGTGCTCTCCAAAATTTAGTGACAGAACTCACTGAGTCGTTACAGGGTTCGTTGAACAGTTAAAATATTTGTTGGTAATCTTGTTCTTTAAAACCAAGGTAAATTTGGCCTTGTTTATCGAGCACGGGGCGTTTAATGAGCGTAGGTTGCTCTATTAGTAGACCTATTACGGTTTTTTCGCTGAGGGAATTTTTGCTTTCCTCTGGCAGGTTACGCCACGTGGTGCTGCGTTTATTCACCAGCGCCTCCCAACCCAGTGCGTTAATCCAAACCTGTATAAGAGCAGCATCTAAGCCTTCGCTACGAAAATCATGAAACTGGTAATTAATATCGGCTTGTTCAAGCCAGCGGCGGGCTTTTCTGACCGTATCGCAATTTTTAATGCCGTAAAGTGTCATCATATTGATAGCGTTTTCATAAATCGTTGAATGCGATGCGCGGCTTCTGCGCACTCTTCGGCACTGGCAACCAGTGCGAGACGAACGCGATTTTTACCGGGGTTGATGCCGTTTATTTCACGAGACAGGTATTGGCCCGGTAAAACCGTGACATTCTCACTGGCATATAGCCTTTGTGCAAAGTCGATATCATCAATAGGGGTTTCTGCCCAAAAATAAAACCCGCCCTCTGGCATGTTTAATGTGAGGCTTTGCCCGACAATCGCTTTGAATTGGGTGAACTTATCTTTGTAAAGCCGGCGATTTTTTATAACGTGTTTTTCATCTTTCCAGGCATGAATGCTCGCAACCTGGTGATGTAAGGGCATGGCGGAACCGTGGTAGGTGCGGTAGAGCAAAAAATCTTTCAGTATGCGGGCATCCCCAGCTACAAATCCCGAGCGCAAGCCAGGAAGGTTTGACCGCTTTGAAAGGCTATGAAATACCACACAGCGTTCATATTGATGCCTACCAAGGATTGCGCACGCTTCTAATAAACCCACGGGTGCTTGGGTTTCATTGAGATACACTTCGGAATAGCACTCGTCACTGGCGATGATGAAATCATGTTTGTCGGCCAGCGCGATTAACTTTTTGAGGGTTTCAAGCTGAATGACGCCGCCAGTTGGGTTGTAGGGCGAGCAAATAAACAAGAGTTGGCACTTCGACCAGCTTTCGTCGTCAACGGCATCGAAATCAGGCTGAATACCCTTGCTTGGCAGGTAATAAGGTGTCGCGCCGGATAAAAATACGGCCCCTTCGTAGATCTGATAAAAGGGATTGGGCATCATTATGTAGGGCTTTTCCCCACTTGTAACGGCTTCACGGTTGACCACGACCTGAGTAAACGCAAATAAGGCTTCGCGGGTACCGTTTACGGGCAGAATATGTTGTTCAGCATCTACCGAGTTGGGGGCTAAGCCGAAGCGCTGCGTCAACCATTTTGCAATGGTTTCTCGTAACTCTGGCGAGCCCTTGGTAGCAGGATAGTGGGCTAGCTTGGGTAAGGCCTCCCTGAGAGCTTGCATTACGTGCGCAGGTGGGGCGTGCTTGGGTTCACCAATGGAAAGTAAAATCGGTGAAAGCCCAGCGGGAGGTGTTACGGCGGCTTTAAGCGTATTCAGCTTCTCAAAGGGATAAGGGTGTAGGCGTTGTAGGTCGTTGTTCATTGTTCCGACTGCTAGCTCATGATCTTGGGTTGGGCATTATATCTGAAGGAGCAAGGAAGGTCTGGATAAAATAGTGTGCAGGGTTTTGTTAGGGCGAAAGTGGCACCGTAAGGACGTGCTTTATATTTGTTGGTATGATCGTTCGCCCTATTTTCGCATCTCATTTTTGTGCCGACTGAGGGCTTAATGAGCGGCCAAAATTAGTGGTCTCTATTTGATTGAGTAGTAAAGACATGAAGAAAATTTTACCTGTGATTTTTAGTGTATTGATTACTGGGTGTACTCTCGATGAAGACTCTTTGGATGAGCTTACCGGTAACTCTTTGGATGGCACGTGGGTTTCTAGTTGCTTTGAAATGGTTGACCTAAGCGACGATTCGTTCATAAGCTACGCCATCGACACCTATGTGTTCGAGGGGAACAGTTATACTTTGGAAAGCGTTTCATACGAAGATGATCTTTGCAGCGAGCCATCAGGCAGTGCCGATTCCTACTTCGGAGATTACTCAATAGGGGATAAGCTCATTGGAACTGATGGTGCAATGATTGCTCGTATTTCAATGACTAGGCAATCCCCTGATTGGCCAGAGGGGCTTGATCCGGAAGAAATTGAAGGGGTTTATCGTATATCTGGCTCAGAGCTTAATTTTGGCTTTTATGATGAGAATGACATTCCAGAGATAAATTATGGGTGGACTCTGACCAAACAGGCTGATTAACAAAAATAGAAATTGTTTACGCTGCGAGCTGATTTTTTCAAAAGGTTAATGGCTATGGCTGAAATATACATTCCAGCCATAGCATCGGGCTTTACCCCGCTTCATCATCCGCAGAGTCTGCTGGCTCGCCATAAAGATCATACTCATCGGCGGCGGTGATGCGTGCTTCAAAAATATCACCGGGGCTTAAATCCCATTCATTTTTAATGATCACTTCGCCATCAATCTCTGGGGCATCCGCCCAGCTGCGGCCAATTATATTTTCTTCATTCACCTGATCGACGATCACTTGAACCGTTTGGCCGACTTTTTTCTGTAGCCGCTCGGCGCTAACTTGTGCCTGTTTCTCCATAAAACGCGCCCAGCGCTCTTCCTTTACTTCCTCTGGCACATGTTCTGCGATGTCATTGGCGGGAGCGCCTTCGACGGGAGAGTATTTAAACAGCCTACGCGGTCGAGTTGGGCTTCGTCTAACCAGCCGAGAAGGTGTTCGAAGTCAGCCTCTGTTTCACCTGGAAAGCCAACAATAAAGGTGCTGCGTAAGGTGAGGTCGGGCACATCTCGTCGCCAGTTTTCTATACGCTTAAGGCTGTTTTCAGTATGGGCGGGCCGTTTCATGTTCTTGAGTACGGCTGGGCTGCTATGTTGAAAAGGAATATCAAGATAGGGCAGAATTTTTCGTTCTGCCATTAAAGGGATTAAGTTATCCACGTTGGGGTAGGGGTAAACGTAATGCAAACGCACCCAAATACCCAGCTTGCTAAGGTTTTCGCACAGCTCAACGAGATTGCTTTTAACGGGGCGACCTTGCCAAAAACCGGTGCGGTAGCGAATATCGACACCATAAGCACTGGTATCTTGAGAGATAACCATAAGCTCTCGAACGCCTGCATTGGCAAGCTTTTCAGCCTCCTCAAGAATATCTCCCACAGGCCGGCTGACTAAATCTCCTCGTAAGTGAGGAATGATGCAGAAGGTACAGCGATGGTTACAGCCTTCGGAAATCTTAAGATAGGCATAATGTCGAGGTGTGAGCTTCACTCCTTGCGGTGGGACTAAATCGAGATGCGGGTTGTGCTCAGGTGGCACATGCTGATGAACGGAGTTCAAGACCTCTTCATACGCGGCAGGGCCGGTAACGCTGAGTACATCGGGGTATTTATCTAATATTTTTTGTTTATTGGCTCCGAGGCACCCTGTGACTATCACCTTGCCATTCGCTTTCATGGCTTCGCCGATAGTGCTTAAGGATTCCTCAATGGCAGAATCAATAAAGCCGCAAGTGTTAATGACCACAAGTTCCGAGTCGCTGTAGTCATCACTGATCTCGTAACCTTCTGTTTTTAATTGAGTGAGTATGCGCTCAGAATCAACCAGTGCTTTAGGGCAGCCGAGACTGACCATGCCTATTCGTTTGCCTTGTGGCTTGTTACTCATCGATGAACTACCTTGATTCGGGAAACGGGGGATTTTAGCAGCATATACCTCGAGCGATAGTGATTTCTTCTGTATTAGCACGGCTATTTTTTCTCAGGCTTTTCTCTAGGCTTCGTTGTTCTGCCTTGTCAGTGAAAAAAAAGCGCACTTCTAATGCCACTATTACCATGGGTATAGCACTTGTAACTACTCAGCTTACGTCCAAATTCGCGCATAACGGCGTTAAGAAATGATCATTTATATGTATAAACTCACATTTCTTGCCTTGTTCTGCTCAAATTTGAACGCAATCTGAACAGCTACAATGTTCGCTGAATAGTTACAGCATTTTTAAGAAAAATGAGGAGAGATTGTGGTGACGTTATTATGCCAAGTGATGAGGCTTCGCAAACTTCGAATAATATTTCGAAACATTGTGATGATTTTGTGTTTGCTGATAATTACAGGGTGCCAGCAGTTGAATATTGAAAAAGGGGCTGGTCAGCCTGAGAGCGCTTCAACGGCTTCTTTTGCTGATGGAATCACCGACGAACCTCGTTGGTGGAAGGCTAGTTTTCAAATGCAATGGAATAAAGAAACGTCACCAAAATGGTATTACGGCCCTCTTATCGCAGAACAAGTGATATTACCAGTTTTGGAAGTCTATGGTGGCACAATTCAATTGTGGCGATTTCACCGCAGAGCAGGTTTAGATACCACGGGGCATCGCTTTAGCTTTTTCTATTATACCGATAAAAATAACGCAGAAAATATTGCTGTATTAATCAGAAAAAATAATACCATCGCAGAATTAAGTGCTGAGGGCGCAATAAGTTCTGTCGATATTGAGCCTTATGGTGCAGAAGAGGGCATAAAAATCTCAGCCACGAGCGACGCGAACTGGACGCCTATTATGAAAGAAACTTGGCCGTATTTTTTAATGGGCGTGAGCCGTATGTGGTTGGAACAGGTTATTCACTTCTCGGAAAAGGTGAGGTTAGAGACTACGTTGGATAATGGTGAGGATGGCTGGGTAGAAAATCACGCTTCCTCGGCGCACTATATTAAAGTGCAATCAGAGTTAAGCCACTTATGGCAACAGGAAGGGCTGCATGCGTATTTTCATCATCTTAATGCAGCTTATGCTTACCAGCCTTTATTGCAGCGTTATTAGCGCATGAGTTATCAAACTGCCGCTAAAATAATGGGTAAACATATGGCTGCAATAACAGCATAAATTGTTATGTACTTCGGGGTTGGATTTGCAACCTGCCACCGTTGCAGCGGGTTTGTATTCAGAGTGAATAGAGGTGCACCTTTTTGCCCGGTGCTGCTTGAAGCAGTGTGTTAATATGCGCGGTCTTTATTAAGCAGATGGATAATAGGAGGCGGGTTCCTGCCTTATAAATTATTAATGACTGAACACACACAATATTTAATTGATCAAAAATGGATGGAGTACGCACTAAAGCTTGCTCAAAAAGCACAAGCCATTGACGAGGTTCCTGTGGGAGCCGTCTTGGTCAAAGGTGATGAGATCATTGGCGAGGGTTGGAATCAAGTTATTAGCAGTAGTGACCCTACCGCTCACGCTGAAGTCGTTGCTTTACGCGATGCCGCGAAACGGTTGGACAATTATCGTGTTATAGATACGACGCTCTATGTAACGCTTGAGCCTTGCGCGATGTGTGTGGGAGCACTTATTCATGGCCGGATCCGGCGTTTGGTTTATGCGACCAGCGAACCAAAGAACGGTGCTGTATCGAGCCAAATTAGTCTTTTGGAATTGCATGATTTTAATCACCACATTGATGTGACTAGTGGCGTATTGGCAGATCAAGCGAGTGATTTACTGACGTTGTTTTTTAAAAATAAACGTCAGCTTAAGAAGCATAAAAATCACTCTGAATAATCTGCGTTATTTAAGGCTGGTAGCTTAGTATCTTGGCAACACGGGTTTTAGCAGCCAGCTGGTCTTTGAAGTCAAGAAGAATGCTTCCTGCTTCTACTAAAATGAAACTATCGTCATTGTCCGTTAGACGATGTTCCTTTTCTTGTTCACTGGTTATTTCTTGCTGTTTTTCTTCTAAATCAGCAAGCGCTTTTAATCCTTTTGCTTCTCGTCTTTCATTTTCAATTTGAAGAAGCTTATTTTCATTTTCATTTTTTTCTCGGTTGCGAACTTTCTCAGAGAGACTAATCGTTTTCATCTTGCGGATAGAGTTGTAGTGCTCGACTTGTCGGTTAAGGTAAATAAAATCGGGATCTTTCTCAATGCGAAGCTGGTGCAGCTTTTTAAGTTCAGGTAAATAGCTGTCGTAACTGTTCCAGTGTGCAAAATCGACGGAACGAATGTAATCCCAAGGGAGTGCATTTGGAAGGGCGCTCTCCCCGATTTCTTCCTGGTTGTATATGCTAGGAAAGGTAATGTCGGGGATGACTCCTTTGTTTTGATTGCTCTCACCAGAGATACGATAAAACTTTGCAAGGGTTAGTTTTAGCTGGCCGTGATTATGTAAGGGGAGTAGGGACTGAACGGTTCCCTTCCCAAAAGTCTGCCCTCCGAGGATAATGCCTCTACCATAATCTTGAATGGCGCCTGCAAATATCTCTGAAGCGGAAGCGCTCATTCTATTAACAACAACCGCAAGCGGGCCATCATAAAAAATCTCACTGTCTTCATCTTCCAGAACATCAATACTACCGTTGGACGATTTTATTTGCACAGTTGGGCCATCTTTAATAAATAGGCCGGTGAGGGTATTTGCTTCTTGGAGTGATCCTCCACCGTTATTGCGCAAATCTATTACCAAACCATCGATACCGTCTTTCTTAAGTTCAGCAATAAGGCGCTTTACGTCACGGGTACTACTTTTGAAATCTTTTTGATTGCTTTGGGCGCCCTTAAAATCAAAATAAAATGTGGGGAGGTTGATGATTCCAATTTTACTTTCTTTATCGCCACGATTAATAGTAATGATGTCCTTCTGAGCCGCTTGTTCTTCAAGTTTTACGGTGTTTCTGGTGATGTTGATAATCTTCCTTTCGCTGCCGCCTTCCGTTTTTCCTGAAATAACATCTAGCCGAACGGTGCTTTTTTTAGGGCCTCGGATAAGTTGAACAACGTCATCAAGTCTCCATCCCACTACGTCGAAGAGCTCTCCTTTGACCCCTTGACCAACACCCACAATTTTATCGGCAGGAAAGATTTGTTTGCTTTTATCGGCGGGCCCTGCGGGAACAAGTCGAACGACCTTAGTGAATTCATCCTCCCGTTGAAGTACGGCTCCAATTCCTTCGAGGGATAAGCTCATATGGATATTGAAATCTTCCGATGAGCGGGGTGAAAAGTATTGGGTATGGGGGTCGTAGGTTTTGGTTAGGGCGTTAACATAAACTTGGAATGCATCGTTGCTATTGGTCTGTAAGGTGCGAGTTAGCTGATTTTTATAGCGTTTAACCAGTAACGTTTGAATCTCGTTAATTTCCTTACCCGTAGTTTTAAGGTTAATAATGCTATTTTTAAGCTGCTTGTCCCATAAGCGCTCCGCCATTCTGCTGTCTTTGGGCCAATCTGCACCTTCTCGGTTTATGGTTAGACGTTCATCCTGCTTTAAGTCAAGGTTGGGAAGCTGTTTTTCGGCCATGTAAATAAGGTGGTTTAGCCGCTCAGTGACCCTTTGGTGGTAGCGATTAAAGATTAGAAATGCAGGGCGAAGATTGCCAGCTTTTAACGCTTCGTCAAAACGGTGACGGTAGCTGGAAAGCTCATTAATATCTTCCTGCGTGAAATAGCTTCGGGATGCGTCGAGCTCAGCAAGATAGCGATCAAACATTTTACTGGATAGCTGGTCGTCGACAGGCACTTTGTTGTAGTGCATCTGTGAAAGCCGGCTCAAAATGGCTAGGCTTATCCGAGGTTGCTGTGATTGGGGGTAGAGAGGGGTAAACGTGCTGTTTTTTAGGTGTTGAGAGTCTGTCGTGAGGGACAGGCTGTAGCTGCTGATAATTAACAGGGTGCCGAAAGTGAATGCTGTAAAGGCTCGTTTTTTAAGTTGTTTGCTTGTTTTCATAAATGGCCTGTTGGTTCAAAGGCAGTGATTTATTTTTTAGTGCCGTAAATGGATGTTTTTTTAAGGTAGTTCAGAGTGCTTGGTAGAGCAACCTCAACTTGCGTTTAGACGTGTTAGAGACGCAAGTTTTGCTCATATGATAATCGTACCTAAGAAACTGTTCGTTTAATACCGCGTAAGTCGCACTTCAAATGAGATAAAGTAGGTTCCTAACTATATAATAGTATCAGTATTGTAGTTGTAAAAGGGGGTGTTAAAAGTTGTCAGCTTTGCCCATTTAAGCGGGTAGTTTGTTGCTTTATTTGATATAAAGCATTTTATATCAACCCATTACGACGGGTTTGTAAGGCCCGTTCTTATAAGTACAGTTAATTGGCAGAAAATTAAAGTAATAGCTTTAACAAGTGAATATTTTATGTAATATGGTCTTGCTATTTACTTTGGTTGGGGTTATTTATGTGAATCGTAGTAATTAACATGATCGATTACTCCTAGATATAACGAAGAAAACAGGATGTTTTCTGGGTGACTTTTAACTTAAGGAATAGAGGTAGAGAATATGCAACCACAAGTGCCCGATCAGCGATCAGAATCCCGCAGAAACCTACTTTATTACGTCAACGTTTATGATCACGATACGAGTGAGTATGTTGGGTTGATACTTGATATTTCCAGTGGCGGCGTCCTTATTAGCGGTGTTGAGCCGTTAAAACAGGGAGAGAAATACCGTTTCGGATTGGTAGATACAGCAGATGCCAGCTTACCTGTTCAGATCGGTTTTGAAGCGAAAGCGTGCTGGTGCCGTAAGTGTGGTGATGATTTTTATGATACTGGCCTTACATTTACTGATTTGCCAGAGACCGCCCGAGTAAAGTTGGCATCTTTTGAGTGAATAGTACTTCGTTATTCATTTTTTTATGCCGAGTGGCTTGTTCGGGCGATTTATGGAGTTAACCGTAAGTTAAACGATAAAGCCAATGGTGGTTGTTAATAGGGCTGTAATAGCGGCGCTTGCATGTATATAGATAAGCATCATTGGTTTTTGCTGTTGGGGGTAAAGCCCTCTAAAAAGCGTGAAACCCGCTAGTAAAGTCACTAAGAACAGAACAAATCCTGCGGTTAGTAAAGTATTGCCTTCGTTGGTAAGAAGGTATATACCAAAGCAAACAAGCCCAAGTATTGCGCCGAAACGGTGTACGGTACGAAGGAAATCGAGTGGTTTTGTGTTTCGTTTATGGCTGGTTGATAATAAATATCCAGCGTAACCTGTTCCCATAAAAACCAACATAATGGCAAATGCTAACATTTTTCTTGATACCCTTTTTTTTTAGTGGTGATTGTTATTTTTTTGCGCTGTCGAGATTGCGACGCAAAACTATTCTATTTCCTCCAATATGACAAGTGCTTCCTTAATTCTTAGGGACGCTACTATTTACCTTAAAACCTTATTTTTGTAGAATGGTCGATTGCCCTTGGTATTCCACCGAACTCAGCAAGGTCCCTATTACATGTTACGTATTGCCTTAGATGCACTCACATTTGATGATGTGTTGCTTGTTCCAAATTACTCTGATCTTTTACCAAAAGATGCAAACCTCAAAACGCACGTGACGAAGGGAATAGCTTTGAATATTCCGCTGATGTCTTCTGCAATGGATACTGTTACCGAATCTAGGTTAGCGGTGGGCATGGCCCAGCAGGGTGGTATTGGGGTTTTGCATAAAAATATGACTATTGAAGCTCAGGCGCGTGAGGTGCGAGCCGTGAAGAAATATGAAAGTGGTGTTATTAAAGACCCACTGACGGTTTCTCCTTCTGCAAGCATTAGAGATCTTATTGAGATAACCCAAACCAATAGAATTTCCGGCTTGCCCGTTGTTGATGGTGAAAAGCTGGTAGGTATCGTGACGAGTCGTGATTTACGCTTCACGCAACAAATTGAAGACGCAGTAACCACAATTATGACGCCGAAGGAGCGTTTGGTGACTGCGAAAGAAGGTTCTTCGTTGGATGAAATAAAAGCCTTGTTGCATACCCACCGCATTGAAAAAGTGTTAATCGTTAACGATGACTTTCAGTTGAGAGGGATGGTGACCCTGAAGGACATCCTCAAGGCAGAGGCATACCCTAGCGCATGTAAAGATAGTGCAGGTCAATTAAGGGTTGCAGCTGCAGTGGGTGTTGGTGCGGGTACAAACGAGCGCGTTAAAGCCTTGATTGGAGCCGGTGTCGATATGCTAGTGGTTGATACGGCACATGGTCACTCCAAAGGTGTTATAGATACCGTTCGCTGGATTAAAGACACTTTTCCAGATATTGAGGTCATAGGCGGTAATATCGCAACGGCTGATGCGGCGAAAGCTCTGGTTGCAGCAGGTGCTGATGGAGTAAAGGTGGGGATTGGCCCTGGCTCAATTTGTACAACCAGGATTATTGCTGGCGTAGGCGTTCCTCAGATTAGTGCGATATCTGAAGTTTCCAAGGTGACCCGTGAAGCGGGGATCTCCTTGATTGCGGATGGCGGTATTCGTTTTTCAGGCGACCTAGCAAAGGCCATTGCAGCGGGTGCCGATGTGGTCATGGTGGGTAGTTTGCTTGCTGGTACAGAAGAGGCACCAGGCGATGTAGAGCTATTTCAAGGGCGTTACTATAAAGCATACAGAGGAATGGGCTCGCTGGGTGCGATGGGACAAAGCCAAGGCTCCAGTGACCGCTATTTTCAAGATGCTGCCGCTGGTTTAGATAAACTAGTTCCCGAAGGTATAGAGGGTCGTGTTCCATATAAAGGCCCGATGGATGCGATTATTCATCAGATGATGGGTGGGCTGCGTTCCAGTATGGGCTATACCGGCTCACATGACTTACATGAAATGCAGACTAAAACCCAGTTTGTGAAAGTAACCACTGCTGGCATGAAAGAAAGCCATGTCCATGATGTGACTATTACGAAAGAATCTCCTAACTATCGGTTAAGTTAGGAAAACGATTAAGCAAGGTGCATCTGTTGCGGATTTCTCTTTGCAGTATTGGTACAAACAAAGATTAAAAGTAACTATACAGCTCACGCTCAAATTTGCGCATAACAGCGTTAAAAAATGATTGTTTAACCTTATAAACGCACATTTTTGGCCTTGTTCTGCTCAAATCTGAACAGTTACATACGCTGAATAGTTACGATTAAAATGATAATGGGGCGATTGAGGCCCCATTATCATTTTTGTTATGACTCTCTTTTCAGCCCCGATATTTCACGCGGAAAATTCTAGCAACGCGCACTAAACCCTCCAATTTAGCGGGAAAAAACATGGTTCAAAATATACACCACGAAAAAATATTAATTCTCGATTTTGGTTCGCAATATACGCAATTGATTGCGCGCAGGGTGAGAGAGATTGGTGTTTATTGTGAGCTACACGGGTGCGAAATGGATGAACAAGCCATTAGAGATTTCGCACCAAAGGCAATTATTCTTTCAGGTGGGCCAGACTCAGTTACCGCTGCCGATACGTCTCGTGCACCGCAAGTGGTTTTTGATTTAGGCTGCCCAGTCCTTGGGATATGTTACGGCCTGCAAACTATGGTGACCCAGTTGGGTGGCCGTGTGGAGGGCTCTGATACGTGCGAGTTTGGTTATGCCAAGGTGCAAGTGACCGCAAGCAGCCCTCTGCTGGATGGCATAGAAGATCACATCAACTCAGATGGGCAGCCAGAGCTTGATGTTTGGATGAGCCACGGAGATAAAGTGACGCAAGTGCCTCCCGGCTTTAAGTGTATTGCCGAAACAGAGAGTGCCCCGATTGTTGCAATTGCTGATACTGAACGCCACTTTTATGGTGTCCAGTTCCATCCAGAGGTCACTCATACTGCGCAAGGGGGCAGAATACTTGAACGCTTCATTAAAGATATAGCTGGTTGCCAGTTGCTTTGGAATTCTTCTGGCATTGTTACTGACGCAATTGAACGAATCAAAGCGCAAGTAGGTGATGAGCACGTTATTCTTGGTCTATCTGGCGGCGTAGATTCCTCTGTGGTGGCCGCCTTGCTTCATAAGGCTATAGGTAATCAGCTAACCTGTGTGTTTGTGGATAATGGTCTCTTGCGTCACCAGGAGGGCGACCAGGTCATGAGCATGTTCGCTAAAAACATGGGCGTAAAGGTGATTCGCGTTGATGCAGAGGAGTTTTTTCTATCTGGGCTTGTTGGCGTCAATGACCCAGAAAAGAAGCGTAAGATAATTGGTAATTGCTTTGTCGATATTTTTAACCAGGAGGCAGATAAAATAAGCAATGCTTCATGGCTTGCTCAAGGAACTATTTACCCCGATGTCATTGAGTCAGCAGGCGTGAAATCAGGAAAGGCTCATGTGATTAAGTCTCACCATAATGTGGGGGGCTTGCCTGAAGATATGAAACTGAAGTTACTGGAGCCATTGCGCGAGCTTTTTAAAGATGAGGTGCGCAAAATTGGGCTAGAGCTGGGGCTGCCTTACGACATGGTCTATCGTCATCCATTTCCTGGGCCCGGTTTAGGTGTGCGCATATTGGGCGAAGTGAAAAAGGATTATGCAGATATTTTGCGCCTAGCCGATCATATTTTTATCGATGAACTTCATAATGCTGATTTTTATCATAAAACGAGCCAAGCATTTGCCGTATTTTTACCTGTTAAATCTGTGGGTGTGGTGGGTGATGCGCGTCGTTATGAATATGTCATCGCATTGCGAGCGGTGGAGACCATCGATTTTATGACGGCCCGTTGGGCTCATTTGCCCTATGAGCTGTTAGAAGTTGTTTCTCGGCGGATTATTAATGAAATCCCACAAGTTTCCCGTGTCGTTTATGACGTTTCTTCTAAGCCACCAGCTACCATCGAGTGGGAATAAGGTGTTATGCTCCAAAGTTAAGTGGGTTTTTCTCGTAGGCTTGTTCTAGAGAGGCTGTTGGAAGTGAAAATTCGCCGATAAAGTAATATCAATCGTAACTACTTAGTTAGTGAACGCTGTAACTGTTCAGATTGCGTTCAAATTTGAGCAGAACAAGGCAGAAATGTGAATTTATATGGTTAAATGATCATTTTTTAACGCTGTTATACACGAATTTGAGCGTGAGTTGAGTAGTTGCTATCAATCTAAATAGGAAAGTTAGAAATGAGCAAAGGTACTGTAAAGTGGTTTAATGCCGACAAAGGTTACGGCTTTATCACTCCTGATGATGGTGGAAAAGATCTTTTCGTACATCACTCAGAAATAAAAAATGGGGGCGGATATGCGAGCCTTAATGACGGACAAGCAGTAGATTTCGAAATAGGCGAAGGCCAAAAAGGACCATGCGCGAATAACGTAGTTCCCGCATAGCTGCAAATGGGCGTGCGCAGAGATTTTCTGTGCATGCCCGTTTTTGTACTGTTCGAGAGGTCGCTATTGATGGCATCTCTCTCAATTCTGGCGAGCAGTGCTTAGAGTAAAAAGTAAGGCGTGGTGATAGCGCGTGGTGATAGTGCTACCCCAATCCTAGGTAACCTGTTCTAAGGTACCAGTCTTTACTAAAATGGTGATTCCTGCGTCTTTCTTCAGGGCTTAATCTTTTGTTTCCCCTTGCTCCTCTGCTGGCACGGTTTGGCTTTATCTGAACTCTCCGCTGTTGGTCTACACCTCTCCGATCTGTAAATATTCCTTCCTTACATTGAGCACTGGCAGCTATTTTTCCTAGAGCCTGTTCATGGGTGCTTTTAGAGTGGGTCACTTTTTTCTTTATAAATAACATCTAGATTGCTACCTCAATACCTGAAATTTAATAAATGGTGCCCCACATCGGAGAAACAGGTGCTTCTCTAAGATGGTTCTTCGTAAGTCTGTGTGAAATAGACAAGAAATATGGCATTTTATAGAAAAATTAAAAGCGGTAAGTTGTTCTATGGAAATTGAAGATCATTATGCCCTGTTATTAGGCGTTGAATCACCATGGT